>NZ_JBEXCW010000007.1:705-201650 GCF_040605435.1 Streptomyces sp. NPDC005574 | reverse complement strand
GCATGCGGCCGCCGACGAAGGGCACGGCCGCGGCGCTCACCCCCACCAGGCCGCCGATCAGCGAGGCCCGCAGCCGGGCCTGGGAGACGGTGGCGCCGCCCGGAGGGGCCCCTTCACGTCGTACGGGCCGCGCGAAAGGGCCGGGCCCCCTCCACACGGAGGGGGCCCGGCCCTTGTGTCGCCTTGTTCCCGCCTGCTAGCGCAGCCGCGCCATCAGCGCGTGCTCCACCAGCGTGATCAGCGCCGACTTGGCGTCCGCGCGGTGGCGGGCGTCCGTCGTGATGATCGGGGTGTCCGGGCCGATCTGCAGCGCCTCGCGGACCTCGTCCGGGTTGTACGGCTGGTTGCCGTCGAAGCCGTTGAGGGCGATCACGAAGGGCAGTCCGCTGTTCTCGAAGTAGTCGACGGCCGGGAAGCAGTCGGCGAGACGGCGGGTGTCGACCAGGACGATCGCGCCGATCGCGCCGCGTACCAGGTCGTCCCACATGAACCAGAAGCGGTCCTGGCCGGGCGTGCCGAACAGGTACAGGATCAGGTCCTGGTCCAGGGTGATACGACCGAAGTCCATGGCCACCGTGGTGGTGGTCTTGTCCCCGGTGTGGGTGAGGTCGTCGATGCCCGCCGAAGCAGACGTCATGACGGCCTCGGTACGCAGCGGGTTGATCTCCGAGACGGCCCCGACGAACGTGGTCTTGCCCACGCCGAAGCCACCCGCCACCACGATCTTCGCCGAGGTGGTGGAGCGGGAAGGACCGCCGCTAGAGCTTGCGAAGTCCACTGAGCACCCTTTCGAGCAGTGTCACGTCTGGCTGGCCGCCGGCGTTCTCGTCGCCGCCGGGCTGATGGATGGCGACCAGGCCCGCCTCCGCCAAGTCGGCGACGAGGATCCTGGCCACGCCGAGAGGGATCGTCAGGAGGGCCGAGATCTCGGCCACCGACTTGATCTCCCGGCAGAGGTTGCAGATCCGCTGATGCTCGGGCAGCTGGCCCTGCATCTGGTGCGGCTGCGCGGTGGTGTGCACCAGTGCCTCGATGGCGAGCTGGTACCGCGGCCTGGTGCGGCCGCCCGTCATGGCGTACGGGCGCACCAGGGGATTGCTGGCCGAGCCGGCGGGCGCCGACTCGGGGGCGCGCCGCTGCGGCTGGACGGGCTGGATGCGCGGCGCGGGCGGCTGGTCGTACGGCGAGGGTCCGGGACCCTGGGGCGCGTACGGCTGCTGGTGCCGGCTCGGGGCGGAGGGGAAGTTGTAACGGTTCGGGTTCTGGGAACCGTCGTTCTGGCCCTGGGCAGGGCCGTACGACCAGTTGCCCGAAGACGAACCGCCTGGGGGTGTTGCCACTTTCTCCTCCTCCGACTGTGCCGGGCCCATCAATGTGGAGCCGCGTCCCGAAACCTTATGGCCTCGGGACGCCAAAACGCACGGTCTGACTGTTAGTTGAGCAGGCTCCCCTGGAGCTCCGCACGCAGATCGGGGGTCAGGACGGTACCGGCACGGTCCACCAGAAGGGCCATCTCGTACCCGATGAGGCCGATGTCCGCCTCCGGATGTGCCAGAACCGCGAGCGAGGAACCGTCGGAGATGGACATGAGGAAGAGGAATCCCCGCTCCATCTCCACAACCGTCTGGTTCACGCTGCCGCCCTCGAAGATGCGGGAGGCACCTGCCGTCAGGGAGGTCAGGCCGGACGCGACGGCCGCGAGCTGGTCGGCGCGGTCGCGCGGAAAGCCTTCGGACATCGCCAGAAGGAGTCCGTCGGCGGAGACCACCACCGTGTGGGACACACCGGGGGTGTTGTCCACGAAGTTGGTGATCACCCAGTTCAGGTTCTGTGCCGCCTGGCTCATCGGGCTCACACTAACGCTCCTGGTTGTAGGTGCTGTCAGGCCCACCGTGGTGATTCCTGGTGGCCTGGCCGTTCGTTTCACTGCCTGCGTCGCGTCCCCGCTGGACCCCGCGGCGCAGGTTGCTCAACCTGCCCCGGACGTCCTCGGGGGCGCGGGAGACCTGTGGGCCTCCCTGAGGGGTCGTCTCGGCGGCACCCTCGATCAGGTTGGCCTTCGGTACCCGCCGGGGCAGGCCGGAGGAGGTCACTCCGCCCGCCTTGGGCTTGCGGAGCTGTGAGGCCTGCTGCCAGCGCTCGTCGTTCGCCGAACGCCAGTCCGCGGGGCCCTTCCCGTTGCCGTTGCCGTTGCTCTCCGGCGCGGGCGCCGGCTGCTCGTGGCTTGCGGGCCGGGTGCCGTTGCTGCCGCTCGTCGTGGTGGATCCGCGGCGCGGGAGCCCGGCGTCGGTGAGCGCGTGGGCGGCGGAAGAGGTCGGCCCCGGTCGGTCGAAGCCTACGCGCTCGCGCTCGCTCACGTCACCGGCCTGCACGGACTCCGCTTCCGGAGCGTACTGGTCCGGGTAGGCGTTCTGGTAACCGTCCTGCGGCTGCTGCTGCGGCCAGTCGTCCTGGTAGGTCTGCTCCTCGAAGCCCGAGTAGGTCTCCGGGGCCGCGGAGTGGGCGCCGGGCCGCTCCTCCTGGACCGGCTCCGCGTACGCGGGCTCGGGGTAACCGCCGCCCGTGGAGAAGGCGTCGTTCTGCGGCAGGCCGCCGTTCGGCGCGTAGTACTGCTCGTCGTACGACGGCTGCTGCTGCGGCTCCTCGTACGGCGTGCGCTGCTGCTCCTCGTACGTCGGCCGCTGGCCGTCGTAGGCGGCGGGCTGCTCCGGGTAGCCGTTGCCGTTCTGGTAGCCGTTCTGCCCGTCGAAGCCCTCGGCGTACGCCGTGCCCTCGGTGCCCTGCTCCTGGCCGGGCTGGCCGCCCTGCGCCTCCAGGGCCGCGCGGCGCTCCTCACGCATGAGGGAACGGCCGACCGGGTCCAGCTCCCGGATGTCGTCCGGGACCTCCGTGTAGCGGCTGTCGTCGAAGCCGAGCTCGGCGGCCGTACGCATCGGCAGACCGTTGTTGAAGTCCTCGCCGTGGTAGCTGGGCTGCTGGTCCGGCATGATCTGCGAGACCGTGAACTCGTCGCGCTCCGGGTGGTGCGTCTCGCCGCCGCCTCCATGGGTGATCGCGTCGGGAAGCATGACCAGCGAGGTGGTGCCGGCCTGCTCGCCTGAGGGGCGCAGCTGGACGCGGATGCCGTGCCGGTCGGACAGCCGGCCGACCACGAACAGACCCATGCGCTGCGAGATCGCGGCGTCCACGGTCGGCGGGTTGGCCAGCTTGTGGTTGATGTCCGCGAAGTCCTCGGCGGTCAGGCCGATGCCCTTGTCGTGGATCTCGATCATGATGCGGCCGTCGGGCAGCCGGGTCGCGGTGACGCGGACCTTGGTCTGCGGGGAGGAGAACGTGGTGGCGTTCTCCAGCAGCTCGGCGAGCAGGTGCACGAGGTCGGTCACGGCGCGGCCGTGGATCTCGGCCTCCGGGACGCCCGACAGCTCGACACGCTCGTACTGCTCCACCTCGGAGGAGGCGGCGCGCAGCACGTCGACCAGCGGCACCGGCTGGTCCCAGCGGCGGCCCGGCTCCTCGCCGGCGAGGACCAGGAGGTTCTCGCCGTTGCGGCGCATACGGGTCGCGAGGTGGTCCAGGCGGAAGAGGTTCTCCAGCTGGTCCGGGTCGGCCTCGTTGTTCTCCAGGTCGGTGATCAGGGTCAGCTGGCCCTCGATCAGGGACTGGTTGCGGCGCGAGAGGTTGGTGAAGATCGCGTTGATGTTGCCCCGCAGCAGCGCCTGTTCGGCGGCGAGCCGGACGGCCTCGCGGTGGACCTGGTCGAAGGCGCGGGCGACCTCACCGATCTCGTCCCGGGTGTTGATCGGGATGGGCTGGACACGGGTGTCCACGCGGCCGGGGTCGGTGCGCGAGAGCTGGTCGACCAGCATCGGCAGCCGCTGCTCGGCGATGCCGAAGGCGGCGTTGCGCAGCTGGCGCATCGCGCGGCTCATCTGGCGGGCCACCATGCCGGCCAGGATGAACGCGGCGAGCAGGGCGACGACGACGGCGGCACCGGTGATGAACGCGGACTGCTTGGCGTCGTCGGCGATGCCGGCGGCCTCGTTCACCGCCTTGTCGGCCAGATCGGACTCGATCTGGCGGTAGGCGTTGTACTTGAGGGTGTTGACCGCCCACCAGTTCTGCGCGGTGATGCCCTGCTGGGCGAGCGCGACGCGGTCGGAGGTGTCCATCGACTTCAGCGTCGCCACGGCCGCGACCATCTTGCTCGGGTCGGCCGGGGGCGGCACATAGGTCTCGCCCTTGGCGGCGGCCTGCTGCGCGGCCTCCTTGGCCTGCGCCTCGCCGTCCGCCCTGATCTTCGCCTCGGCGGCCGTGAGCTTCTGCGCGTCGGCCTCGGTGCCACCGCCGGTGTACTCCTCGACGGCGATGCGCTCCAGGTAGGCGTACGACGACAGGGCGACCTTCTGGCTGGCGAAGCTGCCGGCGCCGGGACCGGGCTTGATCAGCAGGTGCATGCCGATCGAGCGGTCCAGCGACAGTGCCGCCTTGGTGAGCGAGATCGCGTAGACGGTCCGGCCGTAGCTGGTGATGTTTCCGGTGCCCAGGCCCAGCTCGTTCGCGAACTCCATCAGGGGGTGCGCGATCAGGGTGTAGCCCTCTTCGGTCTGCACACCGGTGAGCTGGGGCGAGACGTAGGCGCCCTTGCGCAGGGACTGCAGCTTGGGCTCCTCGTCGCGGAACAGCTGGAGGCGGCGCAGCAGACCGCTCTTCTTCGGCATGTTCTGCGCGGCCTGGTCGAAGGCGTCGGCCGCCTTGTCCGTGGCCGAGCGGACGCTGGTGACCGTCGCCTTGTCCTTGGCGGTCTGGCTCGCGCCCTTGAGCAGCGGGGCGGCGGAGACGTCGCGCTCGGTGTAGAGGGCGTCGGCGTACCCCAGGGAGGCCCGCACGAGACGCGCGGTGTTCTCCGCGTCCTGCGCCTCCTGCCAGGTGTCGATCGAGCTCTTCACCTGGAAGCCGCCCATGATCAGGCCGACGACCACGGGTATGAGCAGGATCGCGTTCAGCCGGGTCGGCACCCGCCAGTTGCGCGGGGAGAAACGGCCGCCGCTGGGAGCGGGGGCTGCCGTCGGCTCCGAACCCGGCACAGGGGCGGGCGCCACTCCGCGCGGCGGCGGGGTGAAGTTGCCCCGGGCCGACGGCTCGGGACCGTTCTTGCTTCGCCTCACTCGACCAACAACCTTCCGGCGGTCGGCACCAACGTTGTGCCGCTGTGTCTCAGAGCCCAGGGACGCATCGTCTGATGAGTACGTCTTTGACTATTGGGCAGTTCAGGCATTCCAGCACGACGGCCTCCGCACTTCCAAACACTGGAAGGTATGGATTCCGAGTGATGTAAGCCCCAGATAAAACGGTCATAAAGAACGAGCCCCGTCAAAAGACGGGGCTTTCGTGTGCGCAGCGAGACCGGATGACCGCGACGCGTTGCCATACCACCCGATTCCTCTGCCGAAACGTTATGAATACCGTGGCCGACCGTGTCAAAGGACACAGCCGGCTCCGGTACATCTACGACAACTGCCGTACGTCTCTCCCGTTTTGCTGCTACCGCAGCCGGGCCATGAGCGCGTGTTCCACCAGGGTGATCAGCGCGCTCTTGGCGTCGGAGCGGTGGCGGGCGTCCGTGGTGATGATGGGGGCGTCCGGACCGATCTGGAGCGCCTCCCGCACCTCCTCGGGAGCGTACGGCTGGTGTCCGTCGAAGCCGTTGAGGGCGACGACGAACGGCAGTCCGCTGTTCTCGAAGTAGTCCACCGCCGGGAAGCAGTCGGCCAGGCGCCGGGTGTCCACCAGGACCACCGCGCCGATCGCGCCGCGTACCAGATCGTCCCACATGAACCAGAAGCGGTCCTGGCCGGGCGTGCCGAACAGGTACAGGATCAGGTCCTGGTCGAGCGTGATACGACCGAAGTCCATGGCCACCGTGGTGGTGGTCTTGTCCCCGGTGTGGGTCAGGTCGTCGATGCCCGCGCTCGCGGACGTCATGACGGCCTCCGTGCGCAGCGGGTTGATCTCGGAGACGGCGCCCACGAACGTGGTCTTGCCGACGCCGAAGCCGCCGGCCACCACGATCTTCGCGGAGGTGGTCGTCCGACCTCCGTCAGAGCTTGCGAAGTCCACTGAGCACCCTTTCGAGCAGTGTCACGTCCGGGGCGCCGGTGCTCTCGTCGCCGCCCGGCTGGTGAATGGCGACGAGCCCCGCCTCGGCGAGGTCGGCGACGAGAATCCGGGCCACGCCGAGCGGCATGGCCAGCAGCGCCGACACCTCCGCGACCGACTTGACCTCACGGCACAGGTGGCAGATGCGCTGGTGCTCCGGGAGCAGCCCCATGAGCGCTGCCGGGTCGGCCGTGGTGCTGATCAGTGCCTCGATGGCGAGCTGATAGCGCGGCCGGGTCCGGCCGCCGGTCATCGCGTAAGGACGTACCAGCGGCTGGTCGCCCTCATCCTCGTACGGCTCCGCGTACGGATCATGAGAGGCGGTGGGCGGGGTCATGAATCCTCCGGGCGGGACAGCAAGTCGGTCAGTCGTGCCGTCTGACAGGGCCGGTGGGGGGATTGTGGCGGCCGGACGGTGATTTGGTGAGGCGGGTGGTGCCGGGCCGATCAGTGGAGCAGACTGCCTTGGAGCTCGGCACGCAGGTCAGGTGTGAGCACCGCGCCCGCGCGGTCGACCAGAAGTGCCATCTCGTAGCCGACGAGGCCGATGTCGCAGTCGGGGTGTGCGAGTACGGCCAGGGACGAGCCGTCCGAGACGGACATGAGGAAGAGGAATCCCCGCTCCATCTCGACGACCGTCTGTGCCACGGAGCCGCCCTCGAAGATCCGGGACGCTCCGGCCGTCAGAGAGGTGAGACCGGACGCTACGGCCGCCAGTTGGTCGGCACGGTCACGCGGGAATCCTTCCGACATGGCGAGCAGAAGGCCGTCGGCGGACACGACGACGGTGTGGGACACCCCGGGGGTGTTGTCCACGAAGTTGGTGATCAACCAGTTGAGGTTCTGTGCCGCCTGGCTCATCGGGCTCAACTAACGCTCCTGCTGGTGAGTGGGGCTCGGGAAGCTTCCGGTCTGGCCGGTACCACCGGCTTGACGACCCTGCGCGATACCCCGACGGAGATTGGTCAGCCGGCCGCGTACGTCATCAGGCGCACGCGAGACCTGCGGACCGCTTTGGTGCTGTTGCTGCTGAGCCGTGCCCGGGACGAGGTTCGCCCTGGGCACCCGGCGCGGCAGGCCGGAAGTGGTGACGCCGCCCGCTGCCGGCTGCCGTACGCGTTCTGCCTGCCGGACGAGGTCGTCGTTCGGCGAGCTGCGCCAGGCTGAGGCGGCGGGACGTTGGGGGGCAGCGGGAGCCTGCGAGGGCTGGTGCTGCGGGGACGGCGCGGACGCCGGTGCCGCGGCACCGTTGCCCTGCTGGCCGTGGAACCAGTTGGTCTCCAGCGTGTCGTACAGCGGGGTACGACCGTCACCGGGACCCGCCGGCGGCAGCGCCTCCGGCTCCGGGCGGGCGGGCCGCTGCTGCGGACGCTGCGCGGCCGGCGGTCGCGGGAAGTCGTTGCCGCCGTGCACGCCGTTGACCTGGGGACGCTCGAACTGGCCCGTGTTCGCGGGGTTCTGCCGGCCGGGCAGCGAGTGCTGTCCCGTCGAGCCGTTGTCGTAGCCCTGGGCCGAGAACTGGCCCGTGGACCCGTTGGTGTGACCGACGGCCGGGAACTGACCGGTCGAGCCGTTGTCGTACGCCTGCGGGGAGGCGAACTGGCCCGTGGACGACGGGTTGTGCTGGCCGGGCGGCGGCGTCCCGAAGACGTCGGAGCGGAGGTACTGCCCCGAGTTCTGCTGGGAGTTGCCGTTGGAGCCGGGGTACTGGCCCGGGTCCGTGAAGCCGTTCGTACCGACGACCGGGAACTGACCGGTGTCCTGCGCGCCGCCCGCGCCGGGCCGGGGGAACTGGCCCGTGTTGTGCGGCTCGTTCAGACCCGGACGTGGGAGGTTCGGCACCGAGGCCGGGCCCTGCCGGTCGTCGATGCGGGGCATCTGCGCGGTCTGCGCGGCGTCCTGCTCGTCGTGACCGCGCGGGGTGTCCAGCGAGGCACGCCCCACCGGGGGTTGCGCGTTCTCGTCGCTCCAGCTCGGCGTGCGGGGCTGCTGGTTGCCGCCCGGCAGCTCGGCCCGCGGACCACCGCGGCCCGGCAGCTGCGGCCGGCGGCCGCGGCGGGAGCCGCCACCCTGCTCGGCGTTCACGCTGGAGGTCTGCGGCGGCACGGGGCGGCCGCCACCGAAGGCGTCCTGGCCCTGCGGGGCACCGGCGCCGTTGGACTGCAGGCCCTGCGGGGTACCCGGCGCCTGGCCGAAGCCCGCGCCGGCCGGAGCCGGACGGCCCTGCTGCGGCGAGACCGGACCCTGCGGTCCGCGCGCTCCGCCGGGCGTACCCGGCGCACCCGGGCGACCGCCCGAGCCGTTGCCGGGCAGCGCGGCCCGTGGTCCCTGGCCGGCGGCGAGCCGGCCACCACCGGGGGCACCGGCGCCAAGAGCGCCGCCACCGGGGGCACCGGCTCCGAGCGAACCGTTGGCGCCCGCCTGGCGGCGGGCCGCCGCGGCACCGGCGGCCGCCTGCGCGGCGGCCGGACCGCCCGCGGACGGGGCGCCCTGGCCGGGCTTGCCGGGAACGGGCTTCTTGCCGCCCTGGGCGACGTCGACCGGCAGCATGACCAGCGCGGTCGTACCGCCGGAGTCGGACGGACGCAGCTGGATGCGGATGCCGTGGCGCTGCGACAGACGGCCGACCACGAACAGACCCATGCGGCGGGAGACCGAGACGTCCACGGTGGGCGGCGAGGCGAGCCGCTCGTTGATCGCGGCGAGGTCCTCGGGGGAGAGACCGATACCGGTGTCGTGGATCTCGATCAGCACCCGGCCGTCGGGCAGGGCGTGACCGGTGACCTTGACCTTGGTCTGCGGCGAGGAGAACGAGGTGGCGTTCTCCAGCAGCTCGGCGAGCAGGTGGACGAGGTCGTTGACCACGCGGCCGGCGACCTCGGTCGTCGGCACGGAGGCCAGCTCGATGCGCTCGTACTGCTCCACCTCGGAGGCGGCGGCGCGGAGCACGTCGACCAGCGGGACCGGGCGGGTCCAGCGGCGGCCGGGCTCCTCACCGGCGAGGACGAGGAGGTTCTCACCGTTACGGCGCATGCGGGTCGCGAGGTGGTCGAGCTTGAACAGCGAGGACAGCTGGTCCGGGTCGGCCTCGCGCGACTCCAGTTCGGAGATGAGCGAGAGCTGACGCTGGATGAGGCCCTGGGAGCGGCGCGAGAGGTTGGTGAACATCGCGTTGACGTTGCCTCGCAGCAGCGCCTGCTCGGCGGCCAGTCGGACCGCCTCGCGGTGCACGTCGTCGAAGGCCGCGGCGACCTGGCCGATCTCGTCCCGGGAGTGCACACCGACCGACTCGACGGAGGTGTCTACGTCCTGCGGGTCGGACTCGGACAGCTGCTTGACCAGCTCGGGCAGCCGGTCCTGGGCGACCTTGTTGGCGGTCTCCTGCAGGCGGCGCAGCGAGCGGATCATGGACCGGGCGATGACGAAGGCGCCGACCAGCGACACACCGAGGACGATCAGGATGAGCGCGCCGGAGATGATCGCCTCGCGCTCGGAGACGCTGCGCAGCTCGCGCGCCTTCTGCTCCATGTCCTCGAGCAGCGTGTGCTCGATCTTGCCCATCTGCTCGATCTTGGTCGAGCTGTCGTCCGTCCAGTCCTTGTACGACCGCTTGTCCAGCGAGGACAGACCGTTCGACGACCCCAGCGCGCGGCTGGCGTAGGTGTCGGTGGCCTCGATGGTCGCGTTGCCCTCTTCGATGGGCTTCAGGAGCTCGGTGGCGGACGCGCTGCCGTAGATGCTCTTGAAGCTGCGCAGCTCGGAGTCCTGGCTCTCCAGCGCCGAGTCGGCGTAGAGCCGGTCGTTCTCGGTGAGGTCGCCGAACGTCGTGTCGTTCGCGGGGAGCGCGGCGGCGAGCGTGGCGCGCTGGACCGACGCGTACTCCTTGGCGGACGAGAAGGCCGCCAGGGCGCGGGTGCGCGAGATCATCTCGGGGTTGCTGGTCGCCTCCGCCATGTCCTGCGAGAGGTCCAGGAGGTGGGTGATCAGCCGGTGGTACGACTCCACGGTCTGGGTGGAGTTGTCCTTGGCCGTGTAGGCCGTGTTGCGGATCTTGGAGAGCGTGCCCAGGTCGGTGACCAGGCCCACGAGGCTGTCCCGGACACCCTGGAGGTTTCCGTTGCGGACGGAACCGTCGATCTCCTCGGCCGCGTTGTTGAAGTTGTCGACGGCACGGTCGGTCTTGGTGCGGACGTTCTTGACCGTGTAGTCGGTGGTCGACTTCGCGCCGTGCGCCAGCGGGCCGGCCGACTGGTCGCGCTCGTCCTGCAGCGCGGCCGCCAGCTCGGTGGCCTGCTTGGTCATCTCCGTCAGCAGCTTCATGTTGTCGAGCTGCTGGATGCTGTCCATCGACTGGTTGATGCGCAGCGCGCCCAGCGAGGTGGCCGCGACCACCGGGAGCGCGAGCAGCGACACCAGACGCGTGGAGATGCGCCAGTTGCGCAGCGCTATTCGCGAGCCGGGGCCGGTCGGGCCGGTCGGCGGTTTGATGGGTGGAGTGGTCGCCGCGGAGGAGTTCGGCGACGCTGACGCGCCGTGGCGCCCAGGGCGCTCACCGCCGTCGCCGGGCGGGGCCGCCCCCGGGTTCTGGGCGTGCTGGGGCGAGGAACTGCCGGCATTGGGGCCAGTCCCGCCATGCGGCTCCGGCTCCGCCGAAGCACTGCCATCCCTCTTGAAACGTCCCTGCACTAGCGTCGCAACCTCTGGACCAGGCGCCCCTCCGCGTGAACGGAAGGACGGTGTCGGCGTTGAAGGAGGCGCCCTGAATGCGCCCCCCGGGTGGTCGTGAGTGACCGGCGCCGGGACCCCCTCTCGCCGCCACTCGGCGCTCTGAGTGCGCCCCCTGCGCGCCGGATCGATCCCTGCGGCGGTCCGTGGAATTCCAGCACAGTGCCGGATCTCCAACAAGGTCCAAGCACCAGACCGTGACCTACGTGACAGCTGGTGAGTGCCAGATTACGAGACGTACAAAAGGATCTCACCCATAACGGACGTATCCCCGCGAGTCGTTCGGTCCCCCCTGGTGTCCCAGTCGAGATGATCAGGAGCGGAATGGTGGCTTCAGGTGTGGAATGTCTGTTTCGTGGGGGTGAGTTGTGAGTCGCAATTGACCGGTTTGCCCGTAGCTCCGTGAGGAAACTCACACGCAGTTCACACCGTCTGTGCGGCCGCGGAGGGGAATTGGATGTTTAGCCTGGCGCTTTACACCAGGGAAGCATCTGCCAACCTGCGCCTCGACGGGCCCCCTTGGGACCGGCCGGCGCCCGTACACGACAGGGTCCTCTGCCACCGTGAAGACGACGATGATGTTCCGTACGACAGCCAACCCGCGGCGCACGACGCTGGCGCACCTCGAGGACGCCACCGACCTACAGGTGCCGGACCGGCCGGAGCACTCCGTCGATCTCCCGGCCCAGACCGCCAACCCCCGCCGCACCGTCCTCATGGACGCCCCCGTCGCGGCCGTCGCCGCCGAATAGGCGGCGCAGGCCGGGCAGGCCCGAATAGTACGACGCCCCCACGGCCGCCCGGAGCCCGGGCGGCCGTCGCCGTTCCCGCCCGCGGCCGGCCAGGGCGGACCCCCGGCGCCGCGGTCCACCGACCCGCGCGGATGCGTCCCGCGGGCCCGCGGGCGCTAGCCTGGTGCCCCAGACTCCAGCAGCTCAGTGACTCAGTGAGGGGCGCAAGGATCCCGTGCGCATCGCCAGATTCTCCATCGACGGGAACGTCGCCTTCGGCGCGGTAGAGGGTGACAGGCCGGACGAGCTCGTCCTCGACATCATCAAGGGCATCCCGTTCGCCGACTTCGAACTCTCCGGTACGAAGGTCCCGCTCAGCAAGGTCAGGCTGCTGCCGCCCGTGCTCCCCAACAAGGTCGTGGCCTACGGCCGCAACTACGCCGAGCACGCCCGGGAACTGGGCAACGAGGTGCCCGACGCGCCGTTCGCCTTCTTCAAGCCCTCGACCTCCGTGATCGGCTCCGGCGACGAGATCCAGTACCCCGCCTTCTCCGAGGACGTGCACCACGAGGCCGAACTGGCCGTCGTGATCGGCCGGCTGTGCCGCGAGGTCCCGCGCGAGCGCGTCAAGGACGTCATCCTCGGCTACACCTGCGCCAACGACGTCACCGCGCGTGACGTGCAGAAGCGCGAGAAGCAGTGGGCGCGCGCCAAGGGCTTCGACACCTCCTGTCCGCTGGGCCCCTGGGTGGAGACGGACCTCGACCCCTCCGACCTCACGATCCAGCTCACGGTCAACGGGCAGCAACGCCAGCTCGGCCGCACCAGCGAGATGATCCACTCGATCGAGGATCTGATCGTCAACATCAGCGAGGCCATGACGCTGCTCCCCGGCGACGTGATCCTCACGGGCACCCCGGCAGGCGTCGGACCGCTCACCGTCGGCGACGAGGTCGCCGTCACCATCGAAGGCATCGGCACTCTCACCAACAAGGTTGTCAAGCGTGGCTAGCGCACCCGGCTCCCCCGTACGCGTCCGTTTCTGTCCCTCGCCCACCGGTAACCCCCATGTGGGCCTGGTCCGCACCGCCCTGTTCAACTGGGCGTTCGCCCGGCACCACCAGGGCACCCTGGTCTTCCGCATCGAGGACACCGACGCGGCCCGCGACTCCGAGGAGTCCTACGACCAGCTGCTCGACGCGATGCGCTGGCTGGGCTTCGACTGGGACGAGGGCCCCGAGGTCGGCGGCCCGTACGCGCCCTACCGCCAGTCGCAGCGCATGGACCTCTACAAGGACGTCGCCCAGAAGCTCCTGGACGCCGGCCGCGCCTACCACTGCTACTGCTCCCAGGAGGAGCTGGACACCCGCCGCGAGGCCGCCCGCGCCGCAGGCAGGCCGTCCGGCTACGACGGCCACTGCCGCGACCTGAGCGCCGGGCAGGTCGAGGAGTACCGGGCCCAGGGCCGTGCCCCGATCGTCCGCTTCCGGATGCCCGACGAGACGATCACGTTCACCGACCTGGTCCGCGGTGAGATCACCTACCTCCCGGAGAACGTCCCGGACTACGGCATCGTCCGCGCGAACGGCGCCCCGCTGTACACGCTGGTGAACCCGGTCGACGACGCCCTGATGGAGATCACCCACGTCCTGCGCGGCGAGGACCTGCTGTCCTCCACCCCGCGGCAGATCGCCCTCTACAAGGCGCTCGTCGAGCTCGGCGTCGCCAAGGAGACCCCCGCCTTCGGGCACCTGCCGTACGTCATGGGGGAGGGCAACAAGAAGCTCTCCAAGCGGGACCCGGAGTCCTCGCTCAACCTGTACCGGGAGCGCGGCTTCCTGCGCGAGGGCCTGCTCAACTACCTGTCGCTGCTCGGCTGGTCGCTCTCGGCCGACCGGGACATCTTCACGACCGACGAGCTGGTCGCGGCCTTCGACATCGCGGACGTGAACCCCAACCCGGCCCGCTTCGACCTGAAGAAGTGCGAGGCGATCAACGCCGACCACATCCGCCTGCTCGACGTGAAGGACTTCACCGAGCGCTGCCGGCCGTGGCTGCAGGCCCCCGTCGCCCCCTGGGCGCCGGAGGACTTCGACGAGGCCAAGTGGCAGGCGATCGCCCCGCACGCGCAGACCCGTCTGAAGGTCCTCTCGGAGATCACCGACAACGTCGACTTCCTGTTCCTGCCGGAGCCGGTCACCGACGAGGCGTCCTGGGCCAAGGCGATGAAGGAGGGCTCGGACGCCCTGCTCCGCACGGCCCGCGAGAAGCTCGACGCGGCCGACTGGTCCTCCGCCGAGTCCCTGAAGGAGGCCGTCCTGACCGCCGGCGAGGCCCACGGCCTCAAGCTCGGCAAGGCGCAGGCCCCCGTCCGTGTCGCCGTCACCGGCCGCACGGTCGGCCTCCCGCTCTTCGAGTCCCTTGAGGTCCTCGGCCGGGAGAAGACCCTCGCCCGCGTCGACGCGGCCCTGGCGAAGCTGACCGCGTAGTCCGTACGCCCCGAAGGTGCGGCGCCCCGTCCGGGGTGCCGCACCTTCGTCGTGCGGCCTGCCTCGGCCGGGGAAAGCCCGTCCGGCGCGGCCGGCGCGGGGGTACCGTCGGTGCCATGGCGATCAAAGCCGTCGTCTGGGACGTCGACGACACCCTCTTCGACTACACGAGCGCCGACCGCGAGGGCATGCGCGCGCACCTCACGGCCGAGGGTCCGCTCGCCGGGCACGGCACGCCGGAGGAGGCGCTCACGCGCTGGCGCCGGATCACCGACCAGCAGTGGGCCCGGTTCGCGGCGGGCGAGGCGACCTTCGAGGGGCAGCGCCGGGACCGCGTACGGGCCTTCGTGGGGCGGGAGCTGACCGACGGCGAGGCCGACGACTGGTTCGGCCGTTACCTGCGTCACTACGAGACCGCCTGGGCCCTCTTCCCCGACGTGCTGCCGGCCCTCGACCTGCTCGCCGCCGGCTACCGGCACGCGGTGCTGTCCAACTCCAGCCTCCACGTCCAGGACCGCAAACTGCGGGTGCTCGGCGTGCACGACCGTTTCGAGGTGGTCCTGTGCGCGGCCGAACTCGGCGTCTCCAAGCCGGCCGCCGCGGCCTTCCACGCGGCCTGCGAGGCGCTGGCGCTGAGCCCGGACCAGGTCGCCTACGTCGGCGACCATCCGGAGATCGACGGGCGGGGAGCGGCCGAGGCGGGACTGCTCTCGGTGTGGATCGACCGTGACGGTGCGTACACCGCCGGCGACGCGCCCACCGGGCCGCGCCGCATCGCCTCCCTCGCCGAACTCCCCGCGCTGCTCGGCGCGGATACCCGTTTTGGAGCCCCGTCCACCTTCAGGTAATGTTCTTCCTGCGCCGCCGGAGAGCGGGCCGAAAGGCCGGCAACCGGAGGCGCAAGCTAGAACAAGATCCCCGCAGGGGCTTGAGTTCCAGTGGCCTATGGTGTAATTGGCAGCACGACTGATTCTGGTTCAGTTAGTCTTGGTTCGAGTCCAGGTAGGCCAGCTCGCAGAGCTCATCTGCATTCGCCCCCGTTGTGTAGCGGCCTAGCACGCCGCCCTCTCAAGGCGGTAGCGCCGGTTCGAATCCGGTCGGGGGTACAGATCCTTCCCAGGGAGACAGCTCGGGTCGCACCCGTTGCCTCTCATGCAGGATCGCTAGGGCCCCCGTTGTGTAGCGGCCTAGCACGCCGCCCTCTCAAGGCGGTAGCGCCGGTTCGAATCCGGTCGGGGGTACAAACTGGTCTAAACCACATTGGTCTATGGTGTAATTGGCAGCACGGCTGATTCTGGTTCAGTTAGTCTTGGTTCGAGTCCAGGTAGACCAGCTCGGATCTGCGGAAACGTAAGATCCTCGCCCCCGTTGTGTAGCGGCCTAGCACGCCGCCCTCTCAAGGCGGTAGCGCCGGTTCGAATCCGGTCGGGGGTACGCGAATCGATGGGCCTCCACTTCGGTGGGGGCCCATCGTCATGTCCGGAGCCCGGCGGGGCGGTGGCCCGGTGCGTCAACCGGGCGTGCGGAGCGATCAGTTCGGACGAACCACCTGGCAGGGGATTCGGGGAACCGGGAGGGATCTGCCGCGGCGTTGAGGCAGGCCCCTCCCGGCTCCCGGAGTTCTCGGACCAAGGGGGTTCGCAGGGGTCAGCCCGAGCGGCGCAGCGCCTCGGACAGCCGGCCGGCGGCGTCGATCACGGCCTGGGCGTGCATCCGGCCCGGGTGGCGGGTCAGCCGCTCGATGGGGCCGGACACCGACACGGCGGCCACCACGCGGTTGGAGGGGCCGCGCACCGGGGCGGACACCGAGGCGACGCCCGGCTCGCGCTCGCCGATGGACTGGGCCCAGCCGCGCCGCCGTACGCCCGAGAGCGCGGTGGCCGTGAAGCGGGCGCCCTGGAGCCCCCGGTGCAGACGCTCCGGCTCCTCCCAGGCCATCAGGATCTGGGCCGAGGAGCCGGCCTTCATCGTCAGCGTCGAGCCGACCGGGACCGTGTCCCGCAGTCCGGACAGGCGCTCCGCCGCGGCGACGCAGATGCGCATGTCGCCCTGGCGGCGGTAGAGCTGTGCGCTCTCGCCCGTGATGTCCCGCAGATGTGTGAGCACCGGGCCCGCCGTGGCGAGCAGACGGTCCTCGCCGGCGGCCGCGGCCAGCTCGGAGAGGCGGGGGCCGAGAATGAAACGGCCCTGCATGTCGCGGGCCACCATGCGGTGGTGTTCCAGGGCCACGGCCAGCCGGTGGGCCGTGGGTCGTGCCAGTCCGGTCGCCGCGACCAGACCCGCGAGGGTGGCCGGACCGGACTCCAGGGCGCTCAGGACAAGGGCTGCCTTGTCCAGGACGCCGACGCCGCTACTGTTGTCCATGAAACGATACTCGCGTCTCACTCTGTGAAACGCAAGTTCAATTTTGCGTGGAACGCGCCACCCTGGAAGACACAGCGGCCCGCCGACCAACGGGCCCGGCGGCGGACGCCCGGAGACAGGGGCGCGGGTCTCGCCTCCACAAGATCTCTAGTTGGGCCGGCGCACCTTTGCCGGCCGGAGGGAAAGCGATGGGTAGGACACTCGCGGAGAAGGTCTGGGACGACCACGTCGTCCGGCGCGCCGAGGGCGAGCCCGACCTCCTCTTCATCGATCTGCACCTGCTGCACGAGGTGACCAGCCCGCAGGCCTTCGACGGTCTGCGCCAGAACGGCCGCCGCGTACGGCGTCTCGACCTCACCATCGCGACCGAGGACCACAACACCCCGACCCTCGACATCGACAAGCCGATCGCCGACCCGGTCTCGCGCGCGCAGCTGGAGACGCTGCGCAAGAACTGCGCGGACTTCGGGGTGCGGCTGCATCCGCTGGGCGACGTCGAGCAGGGCGTCGTACACGTCGTCGGCCCGCAGCTGGGTCTGACCCAGCCCGGCACGACGGTGGTGTGCGGCGACTCGCACACCTCCACGCACGGCGCCTTCGGCGCGCTGGCGTTCGGCATCGGCACCTCCCAGGTCGAGCACGTGCTGGCCACCCAGACGCTGCCGCTGGCCCGCCCCAAGACCATGGCGATCACCGTCGAGGGCGAACTGCCCGACGGCGTCACGGCCAAGGACCTGATCCTGGCGATCATCGCCCGGATCGGTACCGGCGGCGGCCAGGGCTACATCCTGGAGTACCGCGGCTCAGCCATCGAGAAGCTCTCGATGGAGGCCCGGATGACCATCTGCAACATGTCGATCGAGGCCGGCGCCCGCGCGGGCATGATCGCCCCCGACGAGACCACCTTCGCCTACCTCGAGGGCCGCGCGCACGCCCCCGAGGGCGAGGACTGGGACGCGGCCCTCGCGTACTGGCGGACGCTGAAGACGGACGCGGACGCCGAGTTCGACGCCGAGGTCGTGATCGACGCCACCGAACTGTCGCCGTTCGTCACCTGGGGCACCAACCCGGGCCAGGGCGCACCGCTTTCGAGCGAGGTCCCCGATCCCGCTTCGTACGAAGACGCTTCGGAGCGCCTGGCCGCCGAAAAGGCCCTGGAGTACATGGGGTTGGAGGCCGGCCAGCCGCTGCGGTCCATCGATGTGGACACCGTCTTCGTAGGTTCCTGCACCAACGGCCGCATCGAGGACCTGCGCGCCGCCGCCGCGATCGTCGAGGGCCGCAAAGTCGCCGACGGCGTACGGATGCTGGTCGTCCCGGGCTCCGCGCGGGTGGGTCTGCAGGCCGTCTCGGAGGGCCTGGACGTCGTCTTCAAGGAGGCCGGCGCCGAATGGCGGCACGCGGGCTGCTCGATGTGTCTGGGCATGAACCCCGACCAGCTGGCTCCCGGCGAGCGCTCCGCCTCCACCTCCAACCGCAACTTCGAGGGCAGGCAGGGCAAGGGCGGCCGTACGCACCTGGTCTCGCCGCAGGTCGCCGCCGCGACCGCCGTGCTGGGCCACCTGGCCTCGCCCGCCGACCTGTCCGACGCCCCCGTGCCCGCCGAAGTCTGAGAGCGCTGAGAGCCATGGAAGCATTCACCACGCACACCGGCCGGGCCGTCCCGCTGCGCCGCGGCAACGTCGACACCGACCAGATCATCCCCGCGCACTGGCTCAAGAAGGTCACGCGGGACGGGTTCGAGGACGGACTCTTCGAGGCCTGGCGCAAGGACGAGTCCTTCATCCTCAACCGGCCCGAGCGGCAGGGCGCGAGCGTCCTGGTGGCCGGCCCCGACTTCGGCACCGGATCCTCCCGTGAGCACGCCGTCTGGGCCCTGCAGAACTACGGCTTCAAGGCGGTCGTCTCCTCCCGCTTCGCCGACATCTTCCGCGGCAACTCGCTCAAGAACGGCCTGCTCACGGTGGTTCTGGAGCAGAAGACCGTGGAAGCGCTGCAGGACCTCACCGAGCGCAACCCGCAGGCGGAGATCACCGTCGACCTCGAAGCCCGCGAGGTGCGCGCCGAGGGCATCACCGCCGCCTTCGAGCTCGACGAGAACGCCCGCTGGCGGCTGCTGAACGGGCTGGACGACATCTCCATCACCCTCGGGAACGAGGCGGACATCGCCACGTACGAGGCCAAGCGTCCCGCGCACAAGCCGCGGACCCTCCAGATCTGATCCCCGGGCCGGCCCGGCCGGACGGGTTTCGGCCACCGTGACACCCCCGCTGTACCCCCGATCGGCCCGATCGGGGGTACAGCCGTGTCTGCACCCGAACGGCCCCGCCCGCCTCCGGGTGGCCCCTCAACTTCCCACGTTAGAAGGGCTGTTGCCGGGGTACGCGAGGTATGTACCCATGGCTCCCGCAGGCGCCCGAGGGGCCGTTCGAGGCGGCAGTTGCACCCTGAGCAGGCGACAACTCGCCCCAGATGGCACAATCTGTGCATGGAACACGACGGCCAACTCGAGCTCTACGCGGCAGTCGCGGACCAACTGAAGGAAGCGCACGCAACGGTGCGCGCACTGCAAGTCCCGGAGGGCGTACGGATGGCGCTGGCCCGGAAGCTGCTGGTCATTACGGCCGCGGCCAAGCACGATCTCGCCGATGCGACAAGGCGTCTGGAGCGGTTCACCGCGGACCTCGACAAGGGTCGATTCCCCGAAGAGGAACGCTGAACAAGCTCGGGACAGCCGAATCCGTTGCGGCACAAGGGTGATAAGCCCGTTTCGTGTTTGATTTGCGGTATATATCTGCCTAACGTGCGAAAACGCTTGAACAGTTTCGTTCTGGCAATGTCTCCGAAGGGGAAGACGTGAACAAGGCGCAGCTCGTAGAAACGATTGCCGACAAGATGGGCGGCCGCCAGCAGGCCGCCGAAGCCGTCGACGCGGTCCTGGACGCCATCGTCCGCGCTGTGGTCGCCGGAGACCGGGTCTCGGTCACCGGGTTCGGTTCCTTCGAGAAGGTCGACCGTCCCGCCCGCTACGCCCGCAATCCCCAGACGGGCGAGCGGGTGCGGGTCAAGAAGACCTCCGTGCCGCGCTTCCGCGCGGGCCAGGGCTTCAAGGACCTGGTGAGCGGCTCGAAGAAGCTCCCGCGCGGTGGCGAGGTCTCGGTCAAGAAGGCGCCCAAGGGCAGCCTGACCGGTGCCGCCTCGGCGACGGTCAAGAAGGCCGCGGCCAAGAAGTCCACCGCGAAGAAGACGACCGGCGCCGCCGCGAAGAAGACCACGGCGAAGAAGACGACGGCCAAGAAGACCACGGCCACCGCCAAGAAGACGACGGCGAAGAAGGCCCCCGCCAAGACCGCGACGGCCGCCAAGTCCAGCGCCGCGAAGAAGACCACCGCCAAGAAGGCGACGGCCCAGACGGCGCCGGCGAAGAAGGCGACGGCCAAGAAGGCCCCCGCCCAGAAGTCGACCGCGCGCAAGACCACCGCCAAGAAGGCCACCGCCCGCAAGCGCTGAAAGCGCCGGGGGTACCCACGCGCCGGGCCGGACTCCCTACGGAGCCCGGCCCGCGGCGCGTTCCGGCACCTGTGGGCAGTGCGGCCAGGACTTGCTCCGCACCGCGCCCCGCGCCGGCTTCAGAACGTCTGGAGCGTCACCAGGGTGATCCGGCGGCTCGCGCCCTCGCCCTCGGTCTCGATGCGCACCCGCTGTCCGGGCCGCAGCAGCCTGAGCCCGCCCGCGTCGAACGCCGGTCCGTCGAAGGGCACCGGGGTGCCGTCGTCGAGCAGCACCTGCCCGCTGCGGTTCTCGGGGTCGTAGGTGTACGCCGTGGCCTGCATGGCGGCAGCCTACTGCTCCGGGATCAGCAACCGCGCGGCCGCCGCCGCCGTGCGCGGGCCCACCCCGAGCGCCAGCGCGGCCCGCAGATCCTCACCGGTGTCGACGTCCTGCCGTACCGAATCCACCGCCGCCAGGGCGATTTCCACGGCGCCCGACGCGCGGTGACGGGCCCGGGAATCGGTGCCGAACGACGGGAGCAATTCCCGGCCCGGGGTGGCGGCCAGCAGAGTCGTGCCGACCGCGGCCGTATCCGCGAGAAAAGCGCGGGGGAATTGGGCGGCCGCACCCAGTACCCGCGCCAATTCCCGCGGGCGCAACGCCGGGAGATCGGCGTTGAGGGCCGCCACAGCGCTTTCCGGACGGGCCGCCCGGACGACCGCCGCCGCGTGTGCCAGCGCGGTGTTGAGGCCGCCGCGCGGTTCGTCGGCGACGATCCGGGCGCCGAGCGCCGCGAGCTCCCGACCGGCCAGCGCGTCGTCCGTGACGACGGCCACATCCCGCACGTCCGGGCAGGCCAGCGCGGCCGCCACGGTGTCCTGCGCGAAGGCGAGGGCGAGGCCCGGGCGCACCCCGTCGGCGGCGGTGTCCGACAGCCTGCTCTTGGCCCGCGCCAAGGGCTTGAGAGGTATCACCAGGGTCCACTGCACGCGCGTTCCGTCCTTGTCTCGTCGCGGCCATTGTCACCCGGCCCATCGGGCGGCGGCGCGGTCGGGGCGTACGGTGTTCTCGACAGACAGGCGGCCTGGGGCGACACTTGTGCGGCCCCCGAGGTCCAAGAGGAAGGTGTCCGCGTGCCCCGCCGCAGAATCGGGTTCTGGTACCGCTTCGCAGCGGTCCTCTGCAAACCGCCCCTGGTGGTTCTGATCAAGCGGGACTGGCGCGGAATGGAGCACATTCCGGCCGCGGGTGGATTTATCACCGCGGTGAACCACAATTCGCACATCGACCCCTTCGCATACGCGCACTATCAGTACAACACCGGGCGCGTTCCACGATTCCTGGCGAAGAGCGGCCTTTTCCGGAAGGGCTTCGTCGGCGCCGCGATGCGCGGCACCGGCCAGATCCCCGTCTACCGCGAGAGCACGGACGCGCTCAGCGCCTTCCGCGCCGCGATCGACGCCGTGGAACGCGGCGAGTGCGTCGCCTTCTATCCCGAGGGCACCCTCACCCGCGACCCGGACGGCTGGCCGATGACCGGCAAGACCGGTGCCGCACGCGTCGCCCTGCAGACCAAGTGCCCGGTGATCCCCGTCGCCCAGTGGGGCGCGAACGCGGTGCTGCCGCCGTACGCCAGGAAGCCCGACTTCTTCCCGCGCAAGACCCACCACGTGCTCGCCGGCCCGCCGGTGGACCTGACCCGGTTCTACGACCGGGAGATGACCCCGGACGTCCTGAAGGAGGCGACCGAGGTCATCATGGCCGCCATCACCCGCCTGCTGGAGGACATCCGCGGCGAGCGGGCGCCCGAGGCGGCCTACGACCCGCGCCGGGAGCGGATCGAGCAGCGCCGCAAGACCCGGTCGCAGACGCAGCCGAGGACCGAGCACGAAGAGGGGCGGAGCAAGTGAGCAAGCCGGTCAGGGCGGCCGTCTTCGGCACCGGATCGTGGGGCACCGCCTTCGGCATGGTCCTCGCCGACGCGGGGTGCGAGGTGACCCTGTGGGGGCGCCGCGCCGAACTCGCGGAAGCGGTCAACTCCAGCCGCACGAACCCGGACTACCTGCCCGGCGTCGAACTCCCGGACAACCTGCGGGCGACGGCGGACGCGGCCGAGGCCGCGCGCGACGCCGACTTCACCGTGCTCGCGGTCCCCTCGCAGACCCTGCGCGCCAACCTGGCCGACTGGGCACCGCTGCTCGCCCCGGACACCGTGCTCGTCTCGCTGATGAAGGGCGTCGAACTCGGCTCCGCCATGCGGATGAGCGAGGTCATCGAGGACGTCGCCAAGGTCGGACAGCACCGGATCGCCGCGGTCACCGGGCCCAACCTGGCCCGCGAGATCGCCGCCCGGATGCCCGCCGCGGCCGTGGTCGCCTGCACCGACGAGGCCGTCGCCCAGCGGCTCCAGGCGGCCTGCCACACGCCGTACTTCCGGCCGTACACCAACACCGACGTCGTCGGCTGCGAACTCGGCGGCGCGGTCAAGAACGTGATCGGTCTCGCCGTCGGCATCGCGGACGGCATGGGCCTCGGCGACAACGCCAAGGGCTCGCTCATCACCCGCGGCCTCGCCGAGACGACCCGCCTCGGCCTCGCCATGGGCGCCGACCCGCTGACCTTCGCCGGACTCGCCGGTCTCGGCGACCTGGTGGCGACCTGCTCCTCGCCGCTGTCGCGCAACCACACCTTCGGCACCAACCTCGGCAAGGGCATGACCCTCCAGGAGACGATCGCGGTCACCCGGCAGACCGCCGAGGGCGTCAAGTCCTGTGAGTCGGTGCTGGATCTGGCCCGCCGGCACGGCGTCGACATGCCGATCACCGAGATGGTCGTCGGGATCGTGCACGAGGGCAAGGCGCCGGTCGTCGCGCTCAAGGAGCTGATGTCGCGCAGCGCGAAGCCCGAACGACGCTGAGCGACGCCCCGCCGACGCCACCGGGCGGACGCTGTGTCCGCGTACCAGCACCGGGTACTCTCAAGCCGATATGAGCACCGAGAACCTCCCCCAGAGCCCTGAGCAGCCGCCTCGCAAGCCGCGCGTGGCCCTCGTGTTCGGCGGACGCAGCTCCGAACACGGGATCTCCACGGTCACCGCCGGCGCCGTCCTCAAGGCCATCGACCGGTCCAGGTACGAGGTCCTGCCGATCGGCATCACCCAGGAGGGCCGCTGGGTGCTCACCGCGGACGCTCCCGAGCGCATGGCGATCACCGACCGCCGTACGCCCGGGGTCCGGGAGCTCGCCGAATCCAGCGAGGGCGGCGTGGTGCTCCCCGTGGACCCGGCGAACCGCGAAGTCGTCTACAGCGAGCCGGGATCGGTGCCCAAGGCGCTCGGCGAGGTCGACGTCGTCTTCCCCGTCCTGCACGGCCCCTACGGCGAGGACGGCACCCTGCAGGGTCTGCTGGAGCTCTCCGGAGTCCCCTACGTCGGCGCGGGCGTGCTCGCCTCGGCGGTCGGCCAGGACAAGGAGTACATGAAGCGGGTGTTCACCTCCTTCGGGCTCAAGGTCGGCCCGTACGTGGTGATCCGGCCGCGCGAGTGGCTGCGCGACGAGTCCGCCGCCCGCAAGCGGATCGTCGACTTCGCCGGGGAGCACGGCTGGCCGCTGTTCGTGAAGCCCGCGCGCGCCGGCTCCTCGATCGGCATCACCAAGATCGACGACCTCTCCGGGCTCGACGAGGCCATCGCCGAGGCGCAGCGGCACGACCCGAAGATCCTCGTGGAGGCCGCTGTCACCGGCCGGGAGATCGAGTGCGGGGTGCTGGAGTTCGAGGACGGCCCGCGTGCCTCCGTGCCGGCCGAGATCCCGCCGCCGGACGCGCACGCCTACTACGACTTCGAGGCGAAGTACATCGACTCCACGCCCGGCATCGTGCCGGCCCCGCTCACGCCTCAGGAGACGGCCGAGGTGCAGCGGCTCGCCGTCGAGGCCTTCGAGGCGGCCTCCTGTGAGGGGCTGGTGCGCGCGGACTTCTTCCTCACCGAGGACGGGGAGTTCGTGATCAACGAGATCAACACGATGCCCGGCTTCACGCCCATCTCGATGTACCCGGCGATGTGGCAGGCGAGCGGCATCGGTTACGCGGAGCTGGTGGACAGGCTGATCCAGGCGGCCCTGCGCCGCTCGACGGGTCTGCGCTGAACGACGTACACCCCGGGCGCCCGTTCTGGACGGGCACCGGGTGGCTCCACCTCAGTCGGCGATCCCTGCGGGGATCGCCTTCTTCACGGCCGGGGCCAGGTCGACGAGCACACTGGAGGTGTCCTGCCCCTGGGCCACCGTGACCTCGACGTACGCGCTGCGGTTGGCCGTGGTGAACCGGTACGAACCGCCGTCCTGCTTCTCCATCAGCCAGTCGACGCCGTCGACGCCGCCCGCCAGCGCGTCCGGGTCACTTCCCGTGGCGACCTTCGGATCGATCATCTTCGGCGGCTGGACGACACCGCAGCGCAGTATGATCGCGGCACTTCCCCAGCCCGCGGTCAGCGCGGAGGCGGGCTCGGGATCCTCGCGGCTCTCACCGTTCACCTTCGCCGGCAGTACCTCGTGCAGCTTCCCGCACAGTTTCGCGACCTTCGCGTCCGGGCTGGGAACCGCCGCCGAGCCGCTGTCGTCTGCCGGGGAGCAGCCGACAGCGGCGATCAGCAAGGCGAGTGCGGGCGGACCGATCGGCCGGAGGCGAGAGAAGTGCACCGGCCAAGGGTAGACGGGGGCTACAGATGCACCACCGGGCAGGTCAGGGTGCGCGTGATGCCGTCCACTTGCTGGACTTTCGCGACCACCATGCGGCCGAGATCGTCGACGGTGTCGGCCTGGGCGCGGACGATCACGTCGTACGGTCCGGTGACGTCCTCGGCCTGGATGACTCCAGGAATCTTGCCGATCTCTTCGGCGACGGTCGACGCCTTGCCGACCTCGGTCTGGATCAGGATGTACGCCTGTACCACGGAACCTCCAGGGCGGCCACGAGGATCATGTGGGGAAAAGGAACGCCACGGTATCGCGTCGTCGCTCGTCACGGGGAGACCCGCGGCGAGCACCGCCCCCGCGCCGGGGTACGGGCGCGACGGAAGTTGACGGTCACCTCGACCGTAGCGAGGACGGACATGCAGCGCGAGCGGGCACGGACAGGGACAGAAGGGGCGTCGAAGCGATGAAGGGCACGGTTGGTGAACTCGGCGAGTTCGGGCTCATCAGGGAGCTCACCTCCCGCCTCACCACCACCCCGGCGGTCCGGGTCGGCCCCGGCGACGACGCCGCGGTGGTCGCCGCTCCCGACCGCAGGGTCGTGGCCAGCACCGACATCCTGCTGGAGGGCAGGCACTTCCGGCGCGACTGGTCCACGGCGTACGACGTGGGGCGCAAGGCGGCCGCGCAGAACCTCGCGGACATCGCCGCCATGGGCGCCGTACCGACCGCCCTGCTGCTGGGGCTGGTGGTGCCCGCCGAACTCCCGGTGACCTGGCCGACCGAGATGATGGACGGCCTGCGCGACGAGTGCCAGGTCGCGGGCGCGTCCGTGGTCGGCGGCGACGTCGTGCGCGGCGACACCATCATGGTGTCGATCACCGCGCTCGGTGACCTGCGCAACCACGAGCCCGTGACCCGGGGCGGCGCCCGGCCCGGCGACCTCGTCGCCGTCACCGGCTGGCTGGGCTGGTCGGCGGCCGGGTTCGCGGTGCTCTCCCGAGGCTTCCGCTCGCCGCGCGCCTTCGTGGAGGCGCACCGGCGCCCCGAGCCGCCGTACCACGCGGGACCGGCCGCCGCCGGGCTCGGCGCGACCTCGATGTGCGATGTGAGCGACGGTCTGATCGCCGACCTCGGGCACATCGCGGAGGCCAGCAAGGTCCGCATCGACATCCGCTCCGGCGCGATCGACATCCCGTCGCAGATGAACGACATCGGGCAGGCCGTCGGCGTCGACCCCATGCAGTGGGTGCTGACCGGGGGAGAGGACCACGCGATCGTCGCCACCTTCCCGCCGGACGTGAAGCTGCCGGCCCGCTGGAAGGTCATCGGCGAGGTGCTCAACCCCTCGGCGCTGCCCCAGGTCACCGTCGACGGGGCGCCGTGGACCACGAAGGGCGGCTGGGACCACTTCGGGGACATCGAGTCGTGAGCGCGGCCGGTGCCCCGCCGAGGGTCCTCACGGTCGCTGGCTCCGACTCGGGCGGCGGCGCGGGCGTCCAGGCCGACCTGAAGACGATGCTGGCGCTCGGCGCGCACGGCATGAGCGTGATCACGGCCGTCACGGCCCAGAACTCGCTGGGCGTGCAGGGGGCGTGGGAGCTTCCGGTGGCTGCGGTGCGGGCCCAGTACCGCAGTGTCGCGGACGACATCGGCGTCCAGGCGGTCAAGACCGGGATGCTCGCGTCGGCCGAACTGGTCGAGGCGGTGGCCGAGTTGATCGGCGCCACGGACGTACCCACGGTGGTCGACCCGGTCGGGGTCTCCAAGCACGGCGATCCGCTGCTGGCGGAGTCCGCCCTGGACTCCGTACGCGGACGGCTGCTGCCCGTGGCGACCGTGGCGACCCCGAACCTCGACGAGGTGGCCCAGCTCACCGGCGTACACGTGAGGTCGGAGGAGGACCTGCCCCGGGCGGCGGCGGCCGTGCTGGCGTTCGGGCCGCGCTGGGTGCTGGTCAAGGGCGGTCATCTGGCCGGCGACGCCGTGGATCTCCTCACCGACGGCACGGCCGAGCACTGGCTGCGGGCGCCGCGCCTCGACAACCGGCACACCCACGGCACGGGCTGCACGCTGGCCTCGGCGATCGCCGCGCACCTCGCCCGGGGGCGGACCGTGCCGGAGGCGGTGACGGCGGCCAAGGAGTACGTCACGGGGGCGATCGCGGCCGGGTTCGCGCTCGGCGGGGGCATCGGTCCGGTGGACCACGGCTGGGCGCTCGGGGTGAGGGCCGCGGGCTCGGGTGAACAGCGGCCCGGGTGAGATCGGTGCCGGCCGTCCGGGCCGGGGCCCGTCACGGCGGACCCCACGGGCGGCTCAGCCGGCTCCGGGCATGGCAGAAAGCCGGCCCACACCAGGTGGACCGGCTCTGTGCGGCGAACCAGCAGTGGCCGCGCGTGATGGAGGTTCCCCCACCTCGGCCTGGGCCGGGGAAAGGGGAAAATGCGTCAGCGCGAGACCTTGCCGGCCTTGATGCACGAGGTGCAGGCGTTCACGCGCTTCGGCGTCCCACCGACCACGGTACGCACACGCTGGATGTTCGGGTTCCAGCGACGAGGCGTACGACGGTGCGAGTGCGAGATGTTGTTGCCGAAGCCCGGCCCCTTGCCGCAGACGTCGCAGTTGGCAGCCACCGGTCACTCCAAAGACTTCAGATGCACTTACGGTTGAATCCGGCATGCCGGAATCGGATCGAGGATCTGAGTGGGCGGTGCCGGGGGAGAGCCCGATCTGCATCGGGCAACCGGAGCAGCATACAACGACTGCGCCAGTGCAACGAAACTACCACGGCCGCTCAGGGGGCGGCTCCACGCCCTCTTCCGGTGGACACCGGCCCAAGGTCTACGCTGCCTCCCACGTCCAGCAGCTCAGGAGGCGCAGGTGGCGCAGGTGCCGCAGACATTCTTCGATGCTCTCGCGGTGCGCACCTGGTGCGGCCTCGCGCTCGAAGCGCTCGGGCGGGCCCGCGAGGAGATCGACGCGATCAACGTCTACCCCGTGGCGGACGGCGACACCGGCACCAACCTCTATCTGACCGTGGAGTCCGCCGTCACCGCCGTGGAGGCGGTGTTCGCGGGGCACGAGATGGGCTCCGCGGGTACGGCGCCGGGCGGTGAGCCCTCGCTGTCCGACGCCGTCGGGGCGATGGCCCACGGGGCGCTCATCGGGGCGCGCGGCAACTCCGGCACGATCCTCGCGCAGCTGCTGCGCGGCATGGCGCAGATCCTCGGCGCCGGCGGTGAGGCGGCTCACACCGACGGGGAGGGCCTGCGGCGCGCGCTGCGGCACGCGGCCGACTCCGCCCGCCAGGCCGTGGCCCACCCCGTCGAGGGCACGGTCCTCACGGTGGCCTCCGCCGCCGCCGACGCGGCGGGCGACCCGGCCCGGGGCGCCGCCGGCGACTGCGGCACGGTCGCCCGCGCCGCCTACGAGGGCGCCCGCAGGGCCCTGGCCGCCACCCCGGACCAGCTCACCGTGTTGCGGCGGGCCGGAGTCGTCGACGCGGGGGGCCGGGGACTGGTGGCGGTCCTCGCCGCTCTGGTGGAGGCGCTGACCGGGGAGGCCCCCAGAGCCCTCGCCCGGGGGCTCGCGCGCGAGGACGCGGAGACCGGCGAGGGCGCGGGGGCCGAGGGCGGGCACGACCCCGGTGTCCCCGCCGGCACCCCGGGCAAGGGCGGTCCCGCCTTCGAGGTCGTCTACCTTCTGGAGGCCGACGACCCGGCCGTCGCCCGGCTGCGGGCCCGGCTGGACGCCCTCGGGGACTCCCTCGTGGTGGTCGGCGGCGACGGGCTGTGGAACGTGCACGTCCACGTGGACGACGCGGGCGCCGCCGTGGAGGCGGGCGTCGAGGCCGGGCGGCCGTACCGCATCCGCATCACGCACTTCGGTGCCGGCGACGTCCACACCACCGGCGCCGAACGGCCGCCCCGGGAGCGGACGCAGCGGGCCGTGGTGGCGGTCGTGCCCGGCGAGGGACTGGCCGGGCTGTACACCGAGGCCGGCGCGACCACGGTGCTCGCGCGGCCCGGGGAGGCGCCCGCGAGCGGTGAACTGGTGGAGGCCGTACGGCGGGCCCACGCGCGCGAGGTGGTGCTGCTGCCCAACGACGCGGAACTGCGCCACACCGCGGCGGCCGCGGCCGAGCAGGCCCGCGCGGACGGCATCCGGGTGGCGTTGATCCCGACCCGTTCCGCGGTCCAGGGCATCGCGGCGCTCGCCGTGCACGAGCCGGGGCGCCGCTTCGACGAGGACGTCGTGGCCATGACCTCGGCCGCGGGCGCCACCCGCCACGCCGAGGTCGTCGTCGCGGAACGCCAGTCCTGGACCATGGCCGGCATCTGCCAGGCCGGTGACGTGCTCGGCCTCATCGACGGTGACGTCGCCGTCATCGGGTCGGACATCACCGTCACCGCCGAGATCGTCCTCGACCGGATGCTGTCGGCCGGCGGCGAACTGGTCACCCTCGTCCTCGGCGACGAGGCCCCCGAACCCGTCGCCGCGCACCTGGAGGCCCGGGTCCGCGACGCGTACCTGGCGGTCGACACGGTGGTGTACCGGGGCGGCCGACAGGGAGCGGTGCTCCTCATCGGGGTGGAGTAGGGGTGCCGTAGGGGTGTCCGCCGTTCCGGTCTCGCCCCGTCGGGCGGCCGGTGCCGGGCGCGGTCGGCGAAGCGGCTGTCGGGCCCGCCGTTCCGGTCTCGCCCTGTCGGGCGGCCGGTGCCGGGCGCGGTCGGCGAAGCGGCTGTCGGGCGGTGACGCCGTCGCGGGTTCCCTCCAGGGGTGTCCGCGCGGCGGTCGCCCCTCCCGTCCGGCCGTCGGCGGGAGGGGACGCCGGTCTAGTCCGTCGGCTCCTCACCGACCGCGTCGAGGAGTTGGCCGGCCTCCGTGCGGCGGGAGCGGGACGGGGCGTCCTCGGCGGTGGGGTAGGCCGCCAGGACCGCGCGGGCGTGGGTGGCCGCCTCGGCGGGGCGGCTCAGGTCGGCCGCCAGCCAGCCGGCCGCCAGTTCGGCACCGGTCCGGCTGTGGCGGCCCTCGTCGCCGAGCGGGGTGAACACGGCGATCGCCTCGGTCATCCGGCCCAGGGCCTCCTCCAGCGCGGCGCGGATCGCGTCGTCCTCGGCGTCCTCCGCGACCGACCGGGCGAGCAGGTCGCCGAACTGCCGCTGGGTGTGCCCGAGTTCGGCGACCAGTCGCTGCCGCTCCTCCTCGTCCTCGGCGCCGGGCAGCGCCGCCTCGCACTCCTGGACCGCGGCCGCCATCAACTCCCGTGCCGCGTCCGGGCCGTCGTGCGTGCCCAGCGCGAGCCACGCGCGGGCGCGCAGGGCCCGCACCAGTCCGTGGACGTTGCCCAGGGCGCGCCACAGCTCGCCCGCGCGCGCGTAGGCCCGGTCCGCCTCGGCCGGCAGGTCCGCGTGGCCCAGGGACTCGGCGGCGAGGTGGGCCAGCGTCGCGTGGTCGTGCTGCTCGGGCCAGTGCCGGGCGATCTCGGCGGCCTGAAGCCGGTGTTCGGCGGCCGCGCGGTGTTCACCGAGCTCGCCGAGACAGTCGCCGAGCCACCACCGCGTCTGGACGACCGCGCCGTCGCCGTGCGTCTCGGCGGTCAGGTCGGGCAGCGCCGACTCCAGCACCTCCGCGGCCTCCGCCCACCGCTCCTGCCGCAGCAGGAACCCGCCGAGCTGCTGCCGCGCCCAGGCGCCGAGGGTGGGACCCTCACCGGCCTCGTCGGCCCAGTGCGCCGCCTCCAGGGCGTGTCCGGCGGCCTCCTCGGCCAGCCCCCGGCCGCCGACGACCTCGGCGAGCTGCAGGTTCAGCTGCGCGCGGCCGGTCGCCTCCAGCTGCTGACCGCCGTGCTCCAGGGCCGCGCGCAGGGCCCGTTCGGCCTCCGCGATGTCGCCCAGGTGGTGCGCGAGCCCGGCCAGCCGTGCCTCGTACTCCACCGCGAACCACGGCAGTCCCGCCCCGACGAACGCGGCCGCCGCCTCGGCGAACAGTTCCGCGGCCCGTTCCAGGTCGCCGGTGAGCGACGCCAGTTCCGCCAGCATCGCCTGCGCCTCGGCGGCCCGCGCGGCGAGCCGTACGTCGTCCCCGACGTGGCCGTCCACCAGGGCCAGCACCTCCCGCACGGCCCTCTCGGCGTCGGCCAGGACCGCCGGCGTGGCGGCGTCACCGCTCTCCGCGGCCTCGTGCACCCGCCGCAGCAGGATCCGCGCCCGTCCCATCAGCACGGCCGCCGTCTGCCGTACGCCCGTGCCGCCGTCGGCGTAGAGCGCGAGGACGTCGTCGTAGGGCTCGGCGACCGCCGCCAGCGCCTCCTGGACCTCGCCCGACAGGGCGCGGACGTACGCCGCGCGTGTGCGCGCCGCGAGGCACTCGCCGGGGTCGCCCGCCTCCGCGTACAGCTCGGCGGCCCGCTCGAACAGCGCGACGCCCTCGGGGCCCCCGCCCATGGCCTCGTGGTCGGCGATCTCCGCCCGGTCACGGGCGTCCAGTTCCAGGTCCTTCGCCGCCTCGGCGGCAGCCGCCCACGCCTCGACGGCGTGGGGCCGCAACGTGTCGGACAGCCGCCGCGCCTCCGCGAGCAGGGCGGCCGGGTCCGGAGCCGCCCCGGCCGAGGGCGCGGGGACGGGTGAAGGCGCTGCGGGCGCCACGGCCGCCCGCGCCGACCGCACCCCGAGCGGCAGGCGCTCCACCAGCGGGCGCCGCGCCATACGCGCGCGTGCCCGCTCACTGATGTACGACGTGCCGTTGCGCTCGTCGAAGCGCGCGGCCAGCGCGAGCGCCTCCCCGCGCGCGTGGGCGGCGAGTTCCCGCGCGCTCCACGCCCGGCCGGCCGGACCGGGCACCTGCCGGTCGCCGCGGCCGAGTTCGGCCAGCCGGTCCATGAGCAGGGCCACCACCGCCGTGAACTCCAGCCTGCTGCGCGGATGGCCGTCGTCGGTGAAGTACGCCGGCCGCTGGGCGAGCAGTTCCAGCGCGCGTGCCTCGTTGCCGGTCAGGGCGCAGAACTCGACGTGGTCCGCGTAGGCGCCGCGCATGCTCTCCATGGCCCGTACGAGGCGGAAGCCCCGCAGGTGGTTGGCGCGCGCCTCGTCCGCGCGGCCCAGCCGCAGCAGCGGCGCCAGGGAGGAGGCGAGGACCGTGTGCGGCTCGTGCGCGCAGGTGAACTCGCCCTCCAGGACCGGCCGCCACAGCTCCAGCGCCTCCGCGTCGCGGCCGCGTTCCGCCTGCCACCAGCCCTGCCCGTGCAGCTCGCACGCGTGGCAGTCGGCCATGGTGTCCCGGTCGGCGGCCAGCCAGGCGTCGTACGCCCGCTCCGCCCGCCCCAGGTCACCGACGTGCGCGGCGACACTGAACTCGGCGCTGCGCACGGCCCGTTCGGAGTGCCCGGCGAGCCGGTAGCGGTGCTCCATCTCGCCGAGCCACTTCTCGACGGAGGCCAGCGGCACGTGCGGCTGGTCCAGCATCCCGGACGACATCCACTTGAAGACCCAGTGCAGCGAGTGGACCTCGTACGCGTCGAAGTCCTCGGGCCGTTCGTCCCACATGCGCAGCAGACGCGCGAAGGGGACGAACATCCGGTCCTTCTCGGAGCTGTAGTTGTAGACCTTCAGCTGGTGCCCGAGCGCCTCGATCACCGCGAGCGGGATGTTCAGCTTCTCGGCCTCGGCGAGCAGCACCTCCGCGCGCGCGTTGCGGGCCGGCCCCTCCGGCTGCTCGGCGTTCTCCGCCATCGCCCGGCGCAGCGCGTCGAAGTCCGTGATCCCGCTCATCGGCGGTCGTCCTCCCTGGAGTCGGAGTGGGTGGCCCATTCGAGGAGGCCGATGAACGCCCGGTTCAGCAGCGCGGAGTCCGCCGGGCGCAGCGGGCGCTGCGCCATCAGCAGGGCCTGGCCGTACAGCGACTCCGTTGCGGTGCCGATGAGTTCCGGGTCGCCCAGCGAACTGATGCGCCGGATCAGCGGGTTGAGATGGTTGAGCACCAGACGCGCGCGCGGGGCGCTGCCGCGCAGCGAGCCGAGGATGCCCGCCCACAGGTCGTCGGCCTGCTCCTCGGCCTCCGCGCGGGCCTGTTCGTGCCGGGCGGTGCGGTCGTCCAGGTGCAGCGCGGGCACGGACAGCGGATGGAACGCGCGCAGCACGACGTCGCAGCCCAGGGGGTCCAGCCGGGTCCGCGCGGCGGCCAGGAAACCGGCCAGGGCCAGCTCCTCGGCCGGGTCGACCGCGTCGAGGTGGGCGGTCACGGTGTCGGCGTCCAGTTCGGCGACGACCGTGCCCGGCCGTACCGAGGGCAGCGCCTCGACCAGGTCGCTGTCGTAGGTGTAGCCGCCGTTGACCACACCGACGCCCTGCGCCGACGCGATCGGGGCGACCTGGCGGTACTCCTCGACGGTCCGGGTGAAGTGCACCACCGGGTGCCGCTGCGCGAACTCCTCCAGGGACAGCCGCCCGTCCGTCGTCTCGAAGGGCAGCCACGGCAGCATCGTGCGCAGCATCTCCGGATCGTGCCGGGCGAGCGACTTCACGCCCAGGTGGTGCACGGACAGGAAGGCCGCCAGCCGTTCGGGATCACCCGCGGCGAGGCCGGTCAGCCACGACCGGATCCGCTCGCCCAGCGCCTCCCGTACGGCGGCCAGCGTCTCGTCCTCGTACAGCGACTCGCGCGACGCCGTCGGCCGCAGACTGTCGGTGTCCAGGACGCAGCGCACGAAGAACGCCCAGTCCGGCAGCAGCTGTTCGGCCCGCTCGGTGAGCAGCATCCCCTTGAGGTGGACGCGGTGGCCGGCCCGCTGCGCGGGAGAGACCGCCGACGGCAGGACGTACGCCGTCCCGCGTATCCCGGCCAGCGGCACCGCCAGGTCGATCGAGTCCAGCGGGGTGAAGCCGAACAGGTCGTGGCAGTGCCGGGCCAGGGCCACCCGGCGGGTGGCGGGGCTGGGATACGCCCGGTCCCAGGGCGCCGGCAGGTCGGTGACCGCCTCCTCGCCCACCCGCACGTCGTAGGGCAGCAGTGACCCGAAGTCCCGCGCCAGCGCGAGGACGCGCCCCTCGGACAGCCACTCCGCGGCCCCGGCCCGCGCCACCAGGTGCACGGTGGTGCCCGGTTCGCGGCGGGCCTCGTCCGGCAGCGTCCGCACCGTGTACGAACCGTCGTCCGCCGCCGTCCACTCGACGGGCGGCGCGTCAGGGGTACGGGCACTGCGGCTGACCACCCGGATCCGCTCGGCCACCACGAAGCAGGCCAGCAGGCCGATGCCGAACTGGCCGAGGAAGTCGGAGCGGACCTCCCGCAGGCCGTCGGCCCGCTTGGAGCTGCGGCCGATGGTGGCCAGCAGGTTGTGCACGTCCGACTCGGTCAGCCCCACGCCCGTGTCCTCGACCCGCAGGGCGACGCCCGCGCCGGCCGCGGCGCTCTCGACGTGCAGCCGCACCCGCGCCGGAGCGCCGGGCTCCTCGGCCCGCCGGGCGGTGATCGCGTCGACCGCGTTCTGCAGCAGCTCGCGCAGATAGACCTTGGGACTGGAGTAGAGGTGATGGGAGAGAAGGTCCACCAGACCGCGCAGGTCGACCTGGAAGGAGTGGGGTGACGGGGATGCCTGGGATGCCTGTGAGGTCTGGGAGTCCATCGTCGCAGCGCCGGTGGGGGAGGGGCTTCGGCGCGGGGTCGGGCGGTCCCATGTGAGGCGGTGACCGCGGGGATGGCTGGAGGCGCGCCATCCTAGAGCCCGAACCAGCCGTCTGACCAGGGGTTTCCCAAGGCGTATACGGGAATGTCAGTACCGTGGTGTGCAATGGATCTCGTGCCCGCGCTGGAAGAACCACTGAAGAAGGTGCTCGGCCCCGCCACCGCGAAGGTGATGGCCGAGCATCTCGGCCTGCATTCCGTCGGCGACCTCCTGCACCACTATCCGCGCAGATACGAGGAGCGGGGGCAGCTCACCCACCTCGCCGACCTCCCGATGGACGAGCACGTCACGGTGGTCGCCCAGGTCGCCGACGCCCGGCTGCACTCCTTCGCCTCCGCCAAGGCCCCCCGGGGCAAGGGCCAGCGCCTCGAAGTGACCATCACCGACGGCAGCGGCCGGCTCCAGCTCGTCTTCTTCGGCAGCGGCGTCCACAAGCCCCACAAGGAACTCCTGCCGGGCACCCGCGCGATGTTCGCGGGCAAGGTCTCCGTCTTCAACCGCCGCCTGCAACTGGCGCACCCGGCCTATGAGTTGCTGCGAGGGGAGGAAGAGGAGGAAGGGGAGCCGGTCGAGACCTGGGCCGGCGCGCTCATCCCGATCTACCCCGCCACCGCCAAACTGGAGTCCTGGAAGATCGGCAAGGCGATCCAGACGGTGCTGCCCAGCGCCCGGGAGGCCCTCGACCCCCTGCCGGACCCCCTGCGCGAGGGCCGCGGCCTGGTCTCCCTCCCCGAGGCCCTGCTGAAGATCCACCGCCCGCACACCAAGGCCGACATCGAGAGCGCCAGGGACCGTCTGAAGTGGGACGAGGCGTTCGTCCTCCAGGTCGCCCTGGCGCGCCGCCGCCACGCCGACGCCCAGCTGCCGGCGGTCCCGCGCCGGCCCCGGCCGGACGGCATCCTCGCCGCCTTCGACGACCGGCTGCCCTTCACCCTCACGGAGGGCCAGCTCAAGGTGTCCAAGGAGATCTTCGACGACCTCGCCGAGGAACACCCCATGCACCGGCTGCTCCAGGGCGAGGTCGGCAGCGGCAAGACGATGGTGGCGCTGCGCGCGATGCTCGCCGTGGTCGACGCCGGCGGACAGGCCGCGATGCTCGCGCCCACCGAGGTGCTCGCCCAGCAGCACCACCGGTCGATCGTCGAGATGATGGGGGAGCTGGCTGAGGGCGGCATGCTCGGCGGGGCCGACCGGGCCACCAAGGTCGTGCTGCTCACCGGCTCCATGGGGGCCGCCGGCCGGCGGCAGGCGCTGCTCGACCTCGTCACCGGGGAGGCCGGCCTGGTGATCGGCACCCACGCGCTGATCGAGGACAAGGTCCAGTTCCACGACCTCGGGCTGGTCGTGGTCGACGAACAGCACCGCTTCGGCGTCGAGCAGCGCGACGCCCTGCGCGGCAAGGGCAAACAGCCGCCGCACCTGCTCGTCATGACGGCCACCCCCATTCCGCGGACCGTCGCCATGACCGTCTTCGGCGACCTGGAGACCTCGGTCCTCGACCAGCTGCCGGCCGGGCGCTCGCCGATCGCCAGCCATGTCGTGCCCGCCGCCGACAAACCGCACTTCCTGTCGCGGGCCTGGGAGCGGGTGCGCGAGGAGGTGGGCGACGGACATCAGGCCTACGTCGTCTGCCCCCGCATCGGCGACGACGTCGACGAACCGGGGGCCGCGAAGAAGTCGAGGTCCGCGGAGGACGAGGCGGAGAAGCGCCCGCCCCTCGCCGTCCTCGACGTGGCGGCCCAGCTCGCCGGGGGGCCGCTCCAGGGCCTCGCGGTGGAGGTGCTTCACGGCCGTATGCACCCCGACGACAAGGACGCGGTGATGCGCCGTTTCGCGGCCGGCGAGACGCATGTGCTGGTCGCCACCACGGTCATCGAGGTCGGCGTCAACGTGCCCAACGCGACCGCCATGGTGATCATGGACGCGGACCGGTTCGGCGTCTCCCAGCTGCACCAGCTCCGCGGCCGCGTCGGTCGTGGCTCGGCCCCGGGGCTGTGCCTGCTGGTCACCGAGATGCCCGAGGCGAGCCCCGCCCGCCAGCGGCTGAACTCCGTCGCCGCCACCCTCGACGGCTTCGAGCTCTCCCGGATCGACCTCGAACAGCGCCGGGAGGGCGACGTCCTCGGCCAGGCCCAGTCCGGCACCCGCTCCAGCCTGCGGATGCTCACCGTCATCGACGACGAGCAGATCATCGCCGAGGCCCGCGAGGAGGCGGCCGCCCTGGTCGCCGCCGACCCCGGCCTCACCCGCCTCCCCGGGCTCAACACGGCCCTGGCCGCCCTCCTCGACGAGGAGCGGGAGCAGTACCTGGACAAGGGATGAGGCCCGCGCCGCGCCGTACCACCGGGACCCGCGCCACCGGGCCCCGGCACTCGCACCCGCCGACGCCCCGTCCCTCGCCGGCCGCCGCCTGCCAGACTGGATCCGTCAGCAACCCCACGACAGCTACGCCGGCCACCACAGCCACGACAGCGCGCCCCACCGCAAGCACACCCACGAACGAGGACCCGAGATGACCCGCGTGATCGCCGGAGCGGCCGGCGGACGCCGCCTGTCCGTCCCCCCGGGCAACGGCACCCGCCCCACCTCCGACCGTGCGCGCGAGGGACTCTTCTCCACCTGGCAGTCCCTGCTCGGCGGCCCGCTGGACGGCGAGCGGGTCCTCGACCTGTACGCGGGTTCGGGCGCCGTCGGCCTGGAGGCGCTGTCCCGCGGCGCCGGGCACACCCTGCTGGTCGAGGCGGACGCCCGGGCCGTGCGCACCGTCCGGGAGAACGTGAAGAACCTCGGTCTGCCCGGCGCCGAGGTCCGCGCGGGCAAGGCCCGGCAGATCATCCAGGAACCGCCGTCACAGCCGTACGACCTGGTCTTCCTCGATCCGCCGTACGCCGTCCCGGACGTCGATCTTTTGGAGATCCTGCTCACACTCCGCACGGAGGGCTGGCTCGCGGCGGGAGCGCTCGTCACCGTGGAGCGCAGCACCAGGGGCGGCGAATTCCGCTGGCCGGTCGGTTTCGACGCGATCCGGGCCCGTCGCTACGGCGAGGGAACGTTTTGGTACGGTCGCGCCGCCTCTACGTGCGAAGACGCACGATGACCGGACCGGAGAGCGAGGGAACTCAGTTGCGCCGCGCCGTCTGTCCCGGGTCGTTCGACCCGATCACCAACGGACACCTCGACATCATTGGCCGCGCCTCGCGTCTCTACGACGAGGTCTACGTCGCCGTGATGATCAACCAGTCCAAGAAGGGCCTGTTCGAGATCGACGAGCGGATCGACCTGATCCGCCGGGTCACCGCCGAGTACGGCAACGTCGTCGTCGAGTCCTTCCACGGCCTGCTCGTCGACTTCTGCAAGCAGCGCGAGATCCCCGCCATCGTCAAGGGGCTGCGCGCGGTCAGCGACTTCGACTACGAGCTGCAGATGGCCCAGATGAACAACGGCCTCTCGGGCGTGGAAACCCTCTTCGTGCCCACCAACCCGACCTACAGCTTCCTGTCCTCCTCGCTGGTCAAGGAGGTCGCGACCTGGGGCGGCGACGTCTCCCACCTGGTGCCCGCGGAGGTCCTTGAGGCCCTCGCCGGACGCCTCGGCGAGAACTGACGAGCTGACGGGCCGTCACCCGGTGTCGGGCGGACACCCCGTGGCCGTACAGTCGTCCCGTCCGTCTCCAACACAGCTGTAGAGAGTGGCGAGCACAGGTGGACGTGCAGAAGAAGCTCGACGAGATCGTCGCGATGGTCTCCGGTGCCCGGGCCATGCCCATGTCGGCCTCGTGCGTGGTCAACCGCGCCGAACTGCTCTCCACGCTGGAGGAGCTGCGCGAGGCGCTCCCCGGCTCCCTCGCGCAGGCGCAGGAGCTGATCGGCGGCCGTGAGCAGATGGTCGAGCAGGCCCGCCAGGAGGCCGAGCGGATCATCGAGCACGCCCACGCCCAGCGCGGCTCGCTGATCTCCGACACCGAGGTCGCCCGCCGCTCCCAGGCCGAGGCCGACCGCATCCTGGCCGAGGCCCGCAAGGAGGCCGAGGACGTCCGCGCCGAGGCCGACGACTACGTCGACTCCAAGCTCGCCAACTTCGAGGTCGTCCTCACCAAGACCCTCGGCTCCGTCGGCCGCGGCCGGGAGAAGCTCCTCGGCACCGGACCGGGCGTCGACGAGCAGGGCTACGAGGACGAGGACGCCCCCGAGCGCAGCCACGACCCCGAGACCCTGCGCCGCAACGCCGACGACTACGTCGACGTCAAGCTCGGCGCCTTCGAGGCGGTCCTCGCCAAGACCCTGGACGCCGTCGGACGCGGCCGGCAGACCCTGCACGGCCGGATCGCCTCCGACGAGCTGGGCGCCCTCGCCGACGACCCCACGACCGTCCAGCACTCCAGCGACGCCGACTACCTGGCCGACCTCGCCGCCATGACCGACAGCCCGGCCGGGGTGCCCCGCCAGCAGGACCGGCAGCAGGACTACGCCCAGCAGCCGCAGCCCGCCTACGGCTACCAGCCTCAGCCCGATCCCTACGCGGCCGGCTACCCGCAGCAGGACTACGCCCAGCAGCCCGACCCCTACGGCTACCAGCAGCAGGCCGACCCCTACGCCCCCGCTTTCGACTACGGGCAGGGGGGAGGGGCCCCCAACCAGGGCTACGACGCCCAGCAGGCCGCCGGGTACGACCACAACGCCGTACAGCAGCACGAACAGGACTACGGCCGGCAGCAGCCGCAGACCCTCGACGAGACCAGCCTGTTCGACACCGGCATGATCAGCGCGGAGCAGCTTCGGGCGTACGAGCAGGGCCGCGGCAACGGCTGAACCCCCCGCCCGGGGCGGCCGGGAGCACCGGATTGGGACCTGAGCGAAAGGTCCAGTATCCTGGCTCTTCGGTCGCGTGTACGTCCGCGATCAACGCTGCCCGGCAACATCGAAGGGCGGCGTCCCACGAGCTCAGAGATCGAAAGCAGGAATGGCCCTGAACGCCCGCCTCGACCACCGCAACCCTCTCGTGTTCGACACACACGAGCTGGGCCGGCGGCCCGGTGCGCAGCAGCGCCTGACCCGCGAGATCGATGCTCCCCGGGATCTCGGGATCCAGGGAGTCGTCGGAGTGCCGGAAGGCGCCCCGGTGAAGCTCGACCTCCGGCTCGAGTCGGTCATGGAAGGTGTGCTTGTCACAGGCACCGCACGTGCACGGGCCGAGGGGGAGTGCGTAAGGTGTCTGGAGCCGCTCGGGCTGGAGCTCGAAGCGGACTTCCAGGAGATGTTCTCGTACCCTGACGCCGACGACCGGGGCCGTGTGAAAGCGGAACCGGCCGACGACGCCGAGGATGACGAGGACATGCTTTTCCTCGAGGACGGCCTGTTCGACCTCGAGCCCGTGCTGCGTGATGCGGTGGTGCTCGCACTGCCGATGCAGCCGGTGTGCCGGGAAGACTGCCCGGGTCTGTGCTCCCAGTGCGGAGCGCGACTCGCGGACGACCCGACGCACCACCACGACGCCGTCGACATCCGTTGGGCGGCACTGCAGGGACTCGCCGGTTCACTCGGAGACGGCGAGAAGGACGAGATGAGCGGCGGCGCGCCTCGATCAGCACGCGCCGACGAGAAGCAGGAGAAGTAGCCGTGGCTGTTCCGAAGCGGAAGATGTCGCGCAGCAACACGCGCCACCGCCGGTCGCAGTGGAAGGCTGCGGTCCCCACCCTGGTTGCGTGCGAGCGCTGCCACGAGCCCAAGCTGCAGCACATCGCGTGCCCGTCTTGCGGCACCTATAACAAGCGCCAGGTTCTCGAGGTCTGAGCGGCTGGTGAGAGGTCTGATGTCTGACGCCACGGCGGAAACCAGCGCCAAGAAGAAGGCGGAGAACACAGCCTCGTCCCACACGCTTCTGGAAGGGCGGCTCGGCTACCAGCTCGAGTCCGCCCTTCTGGTGCGTGCGCTGACCCACCGCTCGTACGCGTACGAGAACGGCGGTCTGCCCACCAACGAACGCCTGGAGTTCCTCGGGGACTCCGTGCTCGGCCTCGTGGTGACGGACACGCTGTATCGCACCCACCCCGACCTGCCCGAAGGCCAGCTGGCCAAGTTGCGGGCCGCGGTGGTCAACTCGCGTGCACTGGCGGAGGTCGGTCGCGGCCTCGAACTCGGCTCCTTCATCCGGCTCGGCCGGGGCGAAGAGGGCACGGGTGGCCGGGACAAGGCATCCATTCTCGCCGACACCCTCGAAGCGGTGATCGGCGCGGTCTATCTCGACCAGGGTCTGGACGCGGCGGGCGAACTCGTCCACCGTCTCTTCGACCCGTTGATCGAGAAGTCCTCGAACCTCGGAGCCGGCCTGGACTGGAAGACCAGTCTCCAGGAGCTCACCGCGACCGAAGGACTCGGCGTGCCCGAGTACCTGGTCACGGAGACCGGCCCCGACCACGAGAAGACCTTCACTGCTGCCGCCCGCGTCGGAGGCGTCTCGTACGGCACCGGCACCGGCCGCAGCAAGAAGGAGGCGGAGCAGCAGGCCGCGGAATCCGCGTGGCGGTCCATCCGGGCCGCGGCGGACGAGCGAGCCAAGGCGGTGGCCGAGAAGGCCGCCGAGGAGGACGGCGAGAGCCCGTCGTCCGTCTCCGCCTGACCGAAACAGCGCGACCCGAGCGCCCGCCCCCTTCGTTGAGGGCGGGCGCTCGGCTCATCCACCGGTTCGTGACGGGAGAGCGCCATGCCCGAGTTGCCCGAGGTCGAGGTCGTCCGGCGCGGTCTGGAGCGCTGGGTCGCCCACCGGACCGTCACCGAGGCCGAGGTGCTGCACCCGCGCGCGGTACGCCGTCACCTCGCCGGCGCCGAAGACTTCACCCACCGGCTCGAGGGGCATCGCGTCGGCACCCCCAGCCGACGCGGCAAGTACCTGTGGCTGCCGCTGGAGGACACCCACCAGGCGGTCCTCGCCCACCTCGGGATGAGCGGCCAGCTCCTGGTCCAGCCGCACGAGGCGCCCGACGAGAAGCACCTCAGGATCCGGGTGCGGTTCGCGGACGACCTGCGCACGGAACTCCGCTTCGTGGACCAGCGCACCTTCGGCGGACTCTCGCTGCACGACACCACGCCGGACGGACTGCCCGACGTCATCGCGCACATCGCCCGCGACCCTCTCGACCCGCTGTTCGACGACGAGGTCTTCCACCAGGCGCTGCGCCGCAAGCGCACGACGATCAAACGGGCCCTGCTGGACCAGTCGTTGATCAGCGGCGTCGGCAACATCTACGCGGACGAGGCCCTCTGGCGGGCCCGTGTGCACTACGAGCGTCCGACCGCGAACTTCACCCGGCCCCGCACGGCCGAACTCCTGGGCCACGTAAGGGACGTGATGAACGCGGCGCTCGACGTCGGCGGCACCAGCTTCGACAGCCTGTACGTCAACGTCAACGGCGAGTCCGGCTACTTCGACCGGTCGCTCGACGCGTACGGGCGGGAGGGGCTGCCGTGCAGGCGCTGTGCCACGCCGATGCGCCGGCGCCCCTGGATGAACCGGTCCAGCTACTTCTGCCCGCAGTGCCAGCGGGCTCCGCGCCTCACGCGGACCTGACGCCGAGCCGCACACGGCCCGGGACGCGAAGGTCCGGCCTCGCGCACGCCGGACGTGTCACAACGCCGGGCGCCGGGCCCGCCCCGGAAGCCCGTCAGGCCGGTTTGGAGACCCCTTCCCGGCGGGTCCCGTCGTAGCGCTCGCGTGCCGCCAGTACGTCGTCCATGTTCCCCTCGACGAACTCGATGAGGGTGGTCAGGCGCTCGGCGACCGCGTGGCCCAGCGGGGTCAGCTCGTAGTCCACGCGGGGCGGGTTCGTCGGCTGGGCGTCGCGGCGCACCAGGCCGTCGCGCTCCAGCGCGTGCAGCGTCTGCGACAGCATCTTCTCGCTCACGCCGTCGACGCGCCGGCGCAGTTCGTTGAAGCGGAACGAGCCCTGGTGCAGAGCGCCCAGCGTCAGAGCACCCCAGCGGCCCGTGACGTGCTCCAGGGTGCCGCGCGAGGGGCAGGCCTTGGCGAACACGTTGTACGGGAGGTCGCGCACCTCCGTGGGCTCCTGCGTGATGTCCATGTGTCAAGGGTACGCGAAGGCAGCGCTAACCACCAGGTTGCACTAACTAGAAGTTAGTGCTTACCTTTCCTCATCGTTGACGAGCTGCCGTTCCGCTCGGAGCTCGCTGTTCCCCTGAGGAGTGCACACGTGACCACCCCTGTCGTCTCCATCGCCTACCACTCCGGCCACGGCCACACCGCCGTGCTCGCCGAGGCCGTCCGGGCCGGTGCCGCCGAGGCGGGCGCCGACGTGCACCTGATCGACGTCGGCGCCATCACCGAGGAGCAGTGGACCGCCCTCGACGTCTCCGACGCGATCGTCTTCGGCTCGCCCACCTACATGGGCACCGCGTCCGGCGCCTTCCACGTGTTCGCGGAGGCGTCCTCGAAGCGCTGGTTCGGGCAGGACTGGAAGGACAAGCTGGCCGCCGGCTTCACCAACTCCGGCTCCAAGAGCGGCGACAAGCTGCACACCCTGCAGTTCTTCCAGATCCTCGCCGGACAGCACGGCATGCACTGGATCAACCTGGGACTGCACCCGGGCTGGAACAACAGCGCCGGCTCCGAGAACGACCTCAACCGCCTCGGCGTCTTCGCGGGCGCCGCCGCGCAGACCAACGTGGACGAGGGTCCGGAGGCGGTCCACAAGGCGGACGTGGCGACGGCGGAGCACCTCGGACGCCGGGTGGCGGAGACCGCGAAGGTCTTCCGCCAGGGCCGCGCGGCGGCCTGAGTCACCTGACCGCCCGGGGTTGCCACGCGCGGAGTGCCCCGACCGGGGCGGTCCGCCCCGGCGCCGTCCGTCCTAGTAGCCGAAGTGAAGGGCCGGGTCCCTGACCTGCGACTGCGTAAGCGATCAGCATTGCGACCTGCGACTTAGCTGTCGACGGTTGTCAGCGTTGGTCGTCGCTGAGCACTCCCGCACGGCCCAGACACGGCCCGAGCGGGGGTGCCGTGCGTTTTACATCGATGCGAACCGTGGGCCGGAAGGTTGCTGAGGTCTTTCCGGCTGGGCACGTGGTTGCATGGGGCGGTGAGGGCTGGCGCTGGTCATGGTGGTTGCTGTACTCGCTGCTGTACAGCACCACCGAGGAAGCCCGCAGCTCAGAACTCGGATGCTTCTGTTGCCCGTCGCTCCTTGGTGCGGGAAGGGGGCGCAGCCGACTACAAGGGTGTCGGCGGATCCGTCATGCTGGGCGGGTGACGGACTTCTCCGAGCTGATGGTCAGTAGTTTCAGCGCCGACGCCAAGACTCAGTGGCCGACAGAAGTAGGTCACTTCACGCCTTGGGTGATCAGCAATCTCGAGCAGTTAGGTGAGCAACTCGGTCTGAACCTAACTTTCATGGGTCGCGAAGTGCCCGTCGGGGATTTCCGCGCGGACATCATCGCCTGTGACGATCGCGGTCGACGCGTAGTGATTGAGAACCAGTTCGGTCCGACGGACCACGGTCATTTTGGGCAGATCGTCGTGTATGCGTGCGCGGCCCATGCAGACGTGATCGTGTGGGTGGCCGCAGGATCAAAGAGCTGGTGCAGGCCATCCTTCCGGGCTGAACACATAACTGCTCTCACCGTCCTGAACTCGCGCTTCAAGGGGGTGACGGAGTTCTACGGGGTGGAGGTGAACCTAGAGTCGGATCCGATGCGACCTGGGGAGATGGTCGGGCCGCTCCTGCCTCGCATGCGGGTTGTTGCCCAACCCGAGCTTCGAAAGGAAGCGTGAGCGCCTCCAGCTTCGGAGACGCCCGCTCTTGCTCACATGATTTGAACCCGCGGCTTCATCCTTATCAGGTCGATCATGGGGCTTCGGTGACGTTGGCCAACAGGCCGTGCTCCTGGGCCGACCATCCGCTGGGGTCCGACGCCAACCGCCGCTGTTCGGGGCTGTTGGTGTCAGGCGTTGGTGTCAGCCACCGTGGAGCGTTTTGCCTGTAGTACGTAAGTCGGGGGAGCTGATCACGCCGTCGAAAAAAGCGCTCTGACCTCGTGAGTCCCTGGGCATCACCGCTTTAAGGGGCGAGGTGAGACGACTTGTGGTGTGACCTGCGGGTTCCCCACCTTGAGAGGGTTCGGCGGCACGCGCCTCGGTGTACCCCGATTCCCTGTGACTCTCCGCCCGTTCTGGCATGGATGTGGCACGACCGCTCTTCGTCGGGGAGTGGCCGATCCGTGTTTTCTCCGCTGGCTTCCCCGATGGGGCACGCGGGGCGCGAGCCTTTTGCCGCCCTGTCACCGCGGGTCGACACCCCATATCTTGATGGGCTCATACGCCCCATTACGGAAGTGGAAGACAGTCACTTCGGTGTCGGATATGTGGCGGAAGTGGCCCCCATAGCCGGGCTGCGCGATGTGTGGGGCGAGTAGGTCCAACAGGCCCCGGAGGTAAAGCATGGAGTCGTCGACCCAGTGGTTGCGTGCGAAAAGTTCCCACTCGTACCTCTCCCCGGAACTCGTGAACTCTTGCACCTCGCGACGCAGGGACACGACGTCTCCACCGGGCACCCGGCGGTTGGCGTAGTTATCGGGGACGAGCAGTGGGTATAGGTACTCGTCTTGGTCGTCGAGACCCTCGGGGAACTCGGCGTCCATGCCCAAGTGCCACCGCAAGGCGGCCATGACCCATTCGGGGGTGTCGTCGCGCAAGTAGCAGGAAAAGACGACCTCATAGCGCTCACTCATGGACGGCATTGTGCACGGTAGGACTGACACCGCCACGACGGTTACTGAAGTCTGCAGGGCTGGTCAGTCGTGGGTCTGCGGTCAGGAGGGGCCGGTCACGGTCGCGGTGGTTGCTGTATTTCGTTGCTGTACCGCAGTTCTACACCTGGTCGTCCCGCTCCAAGATCAGACTGATCGATCCGTCCTCAAGATTGATGCCGCCTTCAAGATGCTCGTGGTACCCGTCCCGGAGTTCGGTATCAGCAAGACCAATGAGCCGCTCCGCAAGGTCCTGCAGGCCGGCCGCGTTGGCTGCAATGGTGATTTAGGTGGCTGAGCCGTACACCTTGATCCGGGGTTCATCCATGGCGTCACGCTACCGCGCGGTTGGTGGAGCCTCATTGGGAGTGCCAACCCTCCTGAACAATCTTGAAAACCGTCGTGGCAGCGATGTCACCGTGGCTTCAAATCCCACACCCACCGCAGGCGAACGGCCCCTGACCGGGCAAATCGGTCGGGGGCTCTCTCCTTCCCCGCTCGCTGCGAGCGACCGTGGTTCCCCGCGACTCCCTGCCTGATCGGGCACGGAAGGGGCACGGTTCTTCCGCGCATGAGCATGGTCAGGCAGAGGGATCGCATACTGGCGTCATGCTCTCGCCACAGCGGTTCCGAGATGCCCAGCACACGAAGTACCACTTCATTGATCATGTACTCGTGAGCTGTCCGAAGTGCGCTGGGATTGCACACGTTGCCCCGGTGACGCCTGCGGCTGAGGACGCTGTTCCCTCGGTGTTCGCGCGCCGCCGTCTCGTCTGCAGGGCGTGCGGTCTGTCGCGAGAGGCTGCTGGGGGAGGGTTCCGCCTCTTCCGAGGGCGAGGCGAAGCGACAGATCCTTACTTTGGTCTGCCGCTGTGGTTGCAGGCAGAGACGCGACACGGCTGGCTGTGGGCCTACAACCCGGAACACCTGGAACTGATCCGGAAGTTGGTACAGGCACCGTTGCGTGAGCGAGCCCCATGGGATGCGCAAGTAAAAAGGATGACGCTCGTCGCGCGGCTACCAACCTGGATCAAGAGTGCGAAGAACAGAGATGAGGTTCTGCGCGCCATCGACCGGATCCGGTCGTCCCTCGCCTGACCAGCTCAGCCACACACCTACCCCAGCTCCCATCCCGTCCGCCGTCGACCCACACACCGTGGAGCGGGCGTGGTTCAGGGCGTCAAGGTGGAGCGCGCCACTGTACGAACGACCTTGACGCCCTGGGCCGCGTCTGCTCGGCTCTGCCTGGGTCGACGGTGGACGGGATGGGAGCCCACCACGCTTGCCACGATGTGCCCGCGGCCCGGAACGGCGCCCCCTCCATCCCGGTGCCGGCCGATCCCCCGCCGGAGGCATCGTCTGTGACCGTGGGTCGAAGTCGTCGGCTGCTCGACTCATGACCTCCGGGCCTATCCACATGTGGGCGGGCGTCGGCGCAGCCGGGAGCCCGCCCGGCGGAGCGAAGCGCAGCCGGGGAAGCAGCTTCGCCGCCCCCTGCAGGGCCCGGTCGGTGCGGGCTCCTCGTCTCGAACCTCGCAAGGTCAAGCCCTGGCCCGCCGAGCGAGTGATGCGAGTGCGTGCGGCCCTGCCGGTGAGCTACCAGGCTCTCGTGAACGTCGCCGCCGGATGCGGGCTGCGACAGGGGGAGGTCTTCGGCTTGGCCGTGGAAGACGTGGACTTCCTCGGTGGGGTGATGCACGTGGTCCGGCAGGTCAAGCTGGTGCAACGTCACCGGGCGGTGTTCGCTCCGCCCAAGGGAGGCAAGGAACGTGACATGCCTCTACCCGAGTCGGTGGCCTTCGCGTTGGCTGCGCATCTGAAGCGTCACCCGGCCGTGAAGGTCACCTTGCCGCGGAAGACGCTCGACGGTCCTCCGGTAACGGCATCGCTGATCTTCACCGGCTCCATGGGCCTGGCCCTCGATCGCAACCGCTTCAACGATCGTGTGTGGTGGCCGGCGCTTCGGGCTGCGGGCGTGGAGACCGGGCGGGACAACGGCATGCACGCGCTGAGGCACTTCTATGCCTCGGTGCTCCTGGACGCGGGGGAGAGCATCAAAGCTCTCAGCGAATACCTGGGGCACCATGACCCCGGCTTCACCCTGCGCACGTACACGCACCTGATGCCGTCCAGCGGGACCCGGACCCGGGCCGCCGTGGATCACGTCTTCGCGGACGAGGACCCCACGGGCGACGGCCCGGACACGGCCCGGGGGAGTTCCTAGCCCTCTGACCTGCGGTTATCTCAGTAGCCGAAGTCCTGCGTCCACCAGGGGCCGCCCGACCCGAAGTGCACGCCGACGCCCAGCGTCTTGAAGTCGCAGTTCAGGATGTTCGCCTTGTGGCCGGGGCTGTCCATCCAGGCTTCCATCACCGCGGCCGCGTCGGCCTGGCCCCGGGCTATGTTCTCGCCGCCGAGGCCGGAGATCCCGGCCTTCTCGGCGCGGTCCCAGGGGGTGGCCCCGCTGGGGTCGGTGTGGTCGAAGAAGCCCTCGGCGGCCATGGCGTCGCTGAAGTCCGTCGCCAGACCCGACAGCGCGCTGTTGGCGGACAGGGCGCTGCAGCCCACCTTCGCCCGCTCCTCGTTGACGAGTGCGAGCACCTCGGCGCCGGCCTGGGACTGCGCCGACACCGTCACCGGGGCGCTGGGCTGCTTGGGAACCTTGGTGGCCGCCGCCGGAGGCGTGGCCTTGGCCTTCTTGCCCGGGGTCGTCTTCGGCTTCTTCGCCGGCTTCTTGGTCGGCGCGGCGGCCGACGCCGAGGCCGACGGAGCCGAGGCGGACTGCGTCGGGGAGGTGGCCCGCTGGGCGTCGCGGCTCGTCGCCGAACCGTCGTCGCGGCTGCCGGTGTCGGTGCCGCCCGCGTCGCCGGAGGTGCCGCCCTGCTCGGTGGCGCTGTTGGTGGGGGAGTCCGCGGCCTGGACCTTCTCGCCGCTGGAGGTGGTCCCGCCGAGCTTGTAGTTGTCGAGACCGGGCACGGCGCCGGTGGCGACCGCGACCGTGCCGAGCGCCACCGCGGCGGACACCCCGAGCAGGCCGGTGCGGACCGGCGTCACGGTCCTGCGCTTGCGGCGGTGCGAGCGGCCGCGCCGGGAGCCGCCGGGGGCGAAGCCCTCGTCGGGGAAGACCGTGGCGAAGTCGTCGTCCGTGGCGAAGAGGTAGGCGGCGCTCCGGGCGGACGCCTCGACGTGCACCTCGTCGGTCACGGCGTAGGGCTCGGCGAGCACCTCGGTGTCCGCGACGGGCTCCTCGACGGGGACGCCGGCGTTCAGGTAGGGCGCGATGCCCATGGTGCCGCGGTCGGCCGTGTACGCGCCCCGCTGCCGGGGGACGTAGGGGCTCTCCGTGCGGTCGAAGCTGTAGGAGTCCAGCGGATCGTGGCTGCCTGTGTACGCGTCGCGCGTCTGCGTGACCCCTGTGGCGCGGCCCGTGGCGGCGCGGCCGGCGTCGGAGCGTCGGTGGCGTCCCATGTCCTTGCCTTTCTCATCCTCGGCGGTCGACGCGTCCCCCCGGTCAACCAAACTCACGAAACTCACACGATCAAGTGAGTTTCGTATGAGATTCACTGGGTGGGGACGGTACCGCATGACGCAAGGGGAGGAAGTGTCCGGAGGGACATTGTCCGGTTAGGTTGCACCCATGAGCGAGGACGTACGGCTGGTGGCCTGGGTGCGCGGACGCGTGCAGGGCGTGGGTTTCCGCTGGTTCACGCGGGCCAAGGCCCTGGAGATCGGCAGCCTGAGTGGCTTTGCTCTCAATCTGGACGACGGAAGGGTCCAGGTGGTCGCCGAGGGCCCCCGGCCGGGTTGTGAAGGTCTCCTCGGCTGGCTCCAGGGCAGCGACACGCCCGGCCGCGTGGACGGCGTCACCGAGATCTGGGACACACCTCGCGGGGGCTACGAGGGCTTCGCCATCCGCTGAGACCCTCGGCCGGGATGCCTGCACGGGGGCCGGCAGGAGGTCTCCAGGCACCCGCGTTCAGCGGGAAGTGCCTGGTGGTTGCCGAGAATCGCTTGCGCCGGGGAACGCCGCACGCCAAGATGATCGCCACGCCCCCAGGGCCCGTTCGCGTAGCAGCGCCGCCGGTATCCGGCCGCGCGCCCAGGGTCGCCCGCCGATACGGGGTGTGATCGTGTTGACCGTCAAACTTTTTGGTGAGACGCTGAAAGCACCCCGCGCACCTTAGCTGTTTGGCATGGATGAACGGCAAACCCGAACTCAAAAGTGTCAATCACCGCGGGTGCGAATCCCTCACGACCCACACCGCTTCGGTCGGTCACTCAGTGTGGAGGACCATCCATCATGGCAAAGGCGCTTCTCGGTTACGTCGGCGGCTCCGACCCTCGACTCCTCGCCGAGATGCGACGGCTCCAGCAGCGCGTACAGGATCTGGAATCCGAGCTCGTACGGATCCAGGCCGAGAACGACACGCTCGCGGCTGCCGCTTCTCACGACAGGATCATGGAGAGCATCGACGCACACCAGGCGGAGCCCGCGCTCACCTGATCACTGCATCGCTCACGACAGCTCACGCAGTGGTTGTGCGGCCTGTCTCAACCGCTTAAGTTGTCAGTTTTGCAAAGGGACGCTTCGGCGTCCCTTCTTTTCTTTCTTTCCCCCGCAAGCCTTTCACTCTCTTAACGTTTGGTGTGCCCTCCGCGTTCACACGTGAAACCGCGGGTTCATGGAGTGAGACACCCCCGAAAGGTAGAGTCCGGCGGCGTGCACCTCAAGGCCCTGACCCTGCGCGGGTTCAAGTCGTTCGCCTCGGCGACCACGCTCCGGTTCGAACCCGGCATCACGTGCGTGGTCGGGCCGAACGGCTCGGGCAAGTCCAACGTGGTGGACGCGCTCAGCTGGGTGATGGGCGAACAGGGCGCCAAGTCGCTGCGCGGCGGCAAGATGGAGGACGTCATCTTCGCCGGCACCACCGGCCGCCCCCCGCTGGGCCGCGCCGAGGTGTCCCTGACCATCGACAACTCCGACGGGGCGCTGCCCATCGAGTACGCCGAGGTCACCATCACGCGGATCATGTTCCGCAACGGCGGCAGCGAGTACCAGCTCAACGGCGACACCTGCCGGCTGCTCGACATCCAGGAGCTCCTCTCCGACTCCGGCATCGGCCGGGAGATGCACGTCATCGTCGGACAGGGCCAGCTCGACTCCGTCCTGCACGCCGACCCGATGGGCCGCCGCGCCTTCATCGAGGAGGCCGCCGGCGTCCTCAAGCACCGCAAGCGCAAGGAGAAGGCGCTGCGGAAGCTGGACGCGATGAAGGCCAACCTCGCGCGCGTGCAGGACCTGACCGACGAACTGCGGCGCCAGCTCAAGCCGCTGGGCCGGCAGGCCGCGGTCGCCCGCCGGGCCGCGGTCATCCAGGCCGACTACCGCGACGCGCGCCTGCGGCTGCTGGCCGACGACCTGGTCCGGCTGCGTGAGGCGCTCACCGCCGAGATCGCCGACGAGGCCGCCCTCAAGGACCGCAAGGAGACCGCCGAACGCGAGCTGAGGCAGGCCCTCCAGCGCGAGGCGCTCCTGGAGGACGAGGTACGGCAGCTCACCCCGCGTCTCCAGCACGCCCAGCAGACCTGGTACGAGCTCTCGCAGCTCGCCGAACGGGTCCGCGGCACGGTCTCGCTGGCCGACGCGCGGGTCAAGAGCGCCACCTCCGCGCCCCCCGAGGACCGGCGTGGCCGCGACCCCGAGGACATGGAGCGCGAGGCCGCTCGGATCCGCGAGCAGGAGGCCGAGCTCGAAGCGGCCCTGGAGGCGGCCGAACGGGCGCTGGAGGACACCGTCGCCCACCGCGCCGACCTGGAGCGCGAACTGACCCACGAGGAGCGCCGCCTCAAGGACGTCGCCCGTACCATCGCCGACCGGCGCGAGGGCCTGGCCAGGCTCAACGGCCAGGTCAACGCGGCCCGTTCGCGCGCCGCCTCCGCCCAGGCCGAGATCGACCGGCTGGCCACCGCCCGCGACGAGGCCCGGGAGCGGGCCGTCACCGCGCAGGAGGAGTACGAGGCGCTGAAGGCGGAGGTCGACGGCCTCGACGCCGGCGACCAGGAACTCGCCGACCGGCACGAGACGGCGAAGGCGGCCCTGGCCGAGGCGGAGGCCGCTCTGACGGCGGCCCGCGAGGCGGCCACCGCGGCCGAGCGCAGGCGCGCCGCGACCCAGGCCCGCCGCGAGGCCCTCGCCCTGGGGCTGCGCCGCAAGGACGGCACCGGCGCGCTGCTCGGCGCGCGGGACCGGCTCGCCGGCCTGCTGGGCCCCGCCGCCGGACTGCTGAGCGTGACCCCCGGCCACGAGGTCGCCCTCGCCGCCGCGTTCGGCGCCGCCGCGGACGCCCTGGCGGTGACCACGCCGGCCGCCGCCGCCGACGCGATCCGCCTGCTGCGCAAGCAGGACGCGGGACGCGCGGCACTCCTGCTGAGCGGCGCCCCCGACGACGTACCGCAGGAGCCGCGGGGCGACGGGCCGCCGTACGCAGCCGAACTCGTGCGCGGTCCCGCGGAACTGATGCCCGCCGTACGGCGGCTGCTGCGCGGGATCGTCGTGGTCGGCACCCTGGAGGACGCCGAGGACCTGGTGTACGCGCGGCCCGGGCTGACCGCGGTGACCGCCGAGGGCGACCTGCTGGGCGCGCACTTCGCCCACGGCGGGTCCGCCGGGGCGCCCAGCCTGCTGGAGGTGCAGGCGTCCGTGGACGAGGCGGCCGCCGAGCTGGAGGAGCTGGCCGTGCGCTGCGAGGAGTTGACCGCGGCGCAGCACGCGGCCGGCGAGCGGCGCCGGGAGGGCGCCGCGCTGGTCGAGGAGCTGGGGGAGCGGCGGCGGGCCGCGGACCGGGAGAAGTCGGCCGTCGCCCAGCGGCTCGGCGGGCTCGCCGGCCAGGCGCGGGGGGCGGCCGGTGAGGCCGAACGGACCACCGCGGCGGCCGTCCGCGCCCAGGACGCGCTCGACCGGGCCGTGGAGGAGGCCGAGGAGCTCGCCGAACGCCTCGCCGTGGCCGAGGAGTTGCCCGTCGAGGAGGAGCCCGACACGTCGGTGCGCGACCGGCTCGCCGCCGACGGAGCCAACGCGCGGCAGACCGAGATGGAGGCGCGCCTCCAGGTGCGTACGCACGAGGAGCGGGTCAAGGGGCTCGCCGGACGGGCCGAGTCGCTCGACCGGGCGGCGCGGGCGGAACGTGAGGCACGCGCCCGCGCGGAACAGCGGCGGGCCCGGCTGCGGCACGAGGCGGCCGTGGCGGCGGCCGTCGGCTCCGGTGCGCGCCAGGTGCTCGCGCACGTCGAGGTGTCGCTCGGCCGGGCGCAGCGGGAGCGGGCCGCGGCGGAGGCGGCCAAGGCGCGCCGCGAGCAGGAACTGACCGCCGCGCGCGGCACGGGACGCGACCTCAAGGCCGAGCTCGACAAGTTGACTGATTCGGTTCACCGGGGCGAGGTACTCGGTGCCGAGAAGCGGCTGCGGATCGAGCAGCTGGAGACCAAGGCGCTGGAGGAACTCGGTGTCGAACCGGCGGGGCTCGTGGCGGAGTACGGCCCCCGCCAACTGGTGCCGCCCTCGCCCCCCGCCGAGGGCGAGGAGCTGCCGGAGGACCCCGAGCACCCGCGCAACCAGCCCCGGCCGTTCGTCCGGGCGGAGCAGGAGAAGCGGCTCAAGTCGGCCGAACGGGCGTATCAGCAGCTCGGAAAGGTCAATCCGCTGGCCCTGGAGGAGTTCGCGGCGCTGGAGGAGCGTCACCAGTTCCTCAGTGAGCAGTTGGAGGACCTGAAGAAGACCCGCGCCGACCTGCTGCAGGTCGTCAAGGAGGTCGACGAGCGCGTCGAGCAGGTCTTCACCGAGGCCTACCGGGACACCGCCAGGGAGTTCGAGGGCGTCTTCGGCCGGCTGTTCCCGGGCGGCGACGGACGGCTCGTGCTGACCGATCCCGACAACATGCTCACCACGGGTGTGGACGTCGAGGCGCGGCCGCCGGGCAAGAAGGTCAAGCGGCTGTCGCTGCTGTCGGGAGGTGAACGGTCGCTGACGGCCGTCGCACTGCTGGTGTCGATCTTCAAGGCGCGGCCCAGCCCGTTCTACGTCATGGACGAGGTCGAGGCGGCGCTGGACGACACCAACCTGCAGCGGCTGATCCGGATCATGCAGGAACTGCAGGAGGCCTCGCAGCTGATCGTGATCACGCACCAGAAGCGCACGATGGAGGTCGCCGATGCGTTGTACGGCGTGTCCATGCAGGGCGACGGTGTGTCGAAGGTCATCTCCCAGCGTCTCCGCTAGGTGCGTGCGGTCTACACCGATCCCGACCTGCATCTTCTGTCGACCTTCAAGTGTTGAACACGAACGGTCCACACCACCTGTGCAGGTTCGCATGATCCCCCGTATTGACTTCGAAACTTGAAGGCATAGTCTCTCCAGCGTTGCTTTTACCTTCAGGTGGTGGGCGGCGGTACGACGTGCACCACTGGGAGGGCCGACCCCCACACCGGCAGCGTTGCCGGTGGCCCGAGGAGTACACGTGACCAGCACAGCGAAGGCACCCCAGCCGTCAGGAGCCGCGACGGCTCATCCCGAGCATCTCGGGCACGTCATCTTCATCGCGGCGGCGGCCGCGATGGGCGGGTTCCTCTTCGGCTACGACAGCTCGGTGATCAACGGCGCCGTCGAGGCCATCCGCAGCCGCTACGACGTCGGCTCCGCGGCGCTGGCCCAGGTCATCGCCGTAGCCCTGATCGGCTGCGCCATCGGCGCCGCGACCGCCGGCCGGATAGCCGACCGCATCGGCCGCATCCGGTGCATGCAGATCTCGGCCGTCCTCTTCACGGTCAGCGCGGTCGGTTCGGCGCTGCCCTTCGCCCTGTGGGACCTCGCCTTCTGGCGCATCGTCGGCGGCTTCGCCATCGGCATGGCCTCGGTCATCGGCCCGGCCTACATCGCGGAGGTCGCCCCTCCGGCCTACCGCGGCCGCCTCGGCTCCTTCCAGCAGGCGGCGATCGTCATCGGCATCGCCATCTCGCAGCTGGTCAACTGGGGTCTGCTGAACGCCGCCGGCGGCGACCAGCGCGGTGAGCTCATGGGCCTGGAGGCCTGGCAGGTCATGCTCGGCGTCATGGTCGTCCCGGCCGTCCTCTACGGCCTGCTCTCCTTCGCGATCCCCGAGTCCCCCCGCTTCCTGATCTCCGTGGGCAAGCGCGACCGGGCCCGGCAGATCCTCGACGAGGTCGAGGGCGACAGTGTCAACCTCGACGCCCGCGTCGCCGAGATCGAGCACGCGATGAAGAGCGAGCACAAGTCGAGCTTCAAGGACCTGCTCGGCGGCTCCTTCTTCTTCAAGCCGATCGTCTGGGTGGGCATCGGCCTGTCGGTCTTCCAGCAGTTCGTCGGCATCAACGTCGCGTTCTACTACTCCTCGACGCTGTGGCAGTCGGTCGGCGTCGACCCGACGGACTCGTTCCTGTACTCCTTCACCACGTCGATCATCAACATCGTCGGCACGGTGATCGCGATGATCTTCGTCGACCGTGTCGGCCGCAAGCCGCTCGCGCTCATCGGCTCCGTCGGCATGGTGATCGGTCTCGGCCTGGAGGCCTGGGCCTTCTCCTACGACCTGGTCGACGGCAAGCTGCCGGCCACACAGGGCTGGGTCGCCCTGGTCGCCGCCCACGTGTTCGTCCTGTTCTTCGCCCTGTCCTGGGGTGTCGTCGTCTGGGTCTTCCTCGGCGAGATGTTCCCCAACCGGATCCGGGCCGCCGCCCTGGGCGTCGCCGCCTCCGCGCAGTGGATCGCCAACTGGGCCATCACCGCGAGCTTCCCGTCGCTGGCCGACTGGAACCTGTCCGCGACCTACGTGATCTACACGTTCTTCGCCGCGCTCTCCATCCCGTTCGTCCTCAAGTTCGTCAAGGAGACGAAGGGCAAGACGCTGGAGGAGATGGGCTGAGCCAACCCGCGAGGCTCCCACGACTCGAGGAGCGGGGCCAAGCCCCCGCCGCCCGCTCCTCGGCACCCGTAAGACCTGCTGCCCCGGCTCACCCGTCGAGCCGGGGCAGCACGTCCTCGCAGAACAGCCGCAGGCTGCGCCACCCCTCCTCCACCGGCATCCCGCCCGCCAGCGGATGCAGTACGAGGTTGTCCAGGCCCTGGGTCACGTACGCGTCCGGCGTGAGGATGCGGTAGACGCCCTCCGCGCGCAGCTCCTCCACTGTGGTGGCCGCCGACCTCACCGCCGACCGGATGTCCCCGGACTGCCAGGAGGCGTAGGTCCGCGCCTCGTGCAGGAAGTGCTCGCCGTAGCGCGCCCAGGCCCGGTCCGGGTCCTCGGCGACGTGCAGCAGGGGCGTCTCGGCGGCGGGCATCATCGTCCAGCCCTCGGTGCCGTACTCGACGAGCCGCTCCCGGTAGTAGGCCTCCAGCTCCGGCAGGTACGCGCTGGGGAAGAAGGGCAGGCCCAGCCGGGCGGCCCGGCGGGCGGCGGCCTTCGAGGAGCCGCCGACCAGCAGCAGCGGGTGCGGATCGGTGAACGGCCGCGGGGTGACCCGTACCGTACGGCCCCGGTACTCGAACTCCTCGCCGGTCCACGCCTTCAGCACGGTCTCAAGCAGCTCGTCCTGGAGCCTGCCGCGCCGCTTCCACTCCACGTCGAACAGCGTGTACTCCTCGGGCCGGTACCCGATCCCGGCGACCGTCACCAGCCGCCCGCCGCTGAGCAGGTCCAGTACCGCGATGTCCTCGGCCAGCCGCAGCGGGTCGTGCAGCGGGCCGATGATCGCCGACACGGTGACCGCGAGGTGCCGGGTGGCGCCGAACACCGCTCCGGCGAACGCGAACGGCGACGGCAGCCAGTTGTTCCCGACCCCGTGGTGCTCCTCGGTCTGCACGGTGGTGACCCCGTGCTCGTCGGCGTACGCGGCCATCTCCAGGGCGGCCCGGTAGCGGGCGCCGAGCGAGGCGGGGGTGGCGTCGGGCTCGACCAGGTTGAACCGTACGACCGTGACGGGCATGGGCAGTCCCCTTCGCCGGGCGGATGGCGTTCCGGTGGAGGGGGACGGTAGCTGACGGCACGTCAGACATCCAGAGCCGGCGGTGACGGGTGTACGGCGGCCCGCTCCCGGTGATCCGTCCAGTGCGGCCCGTTGCGCCAAGGGATGTCCCGCAATTCCCGGTGGATCAGCGCGCGGCGCCGGATGCGGCGCATCGTGAGGCGGAGGGTCGTCCGCGTAGTCCGCGTAGTCCGCGTACCGGGCGTATTCGGGCGATCCGGCAACGCGGCGAGGGGCCGTAGCTGTCGTCGCGCGCCCGCCGGGAATTGCGGGACAGCCCTAAGGGCCCGCCCACCGCCCCCTGGCCGCCCGTCCCGTTCGCCGAGCCCCCGCGCGGGCAACCGGGGAGCGGGCGGGGGGTCACGCCATACTGGAGCTGTTATGGAAACCGTCATCCTTGCTGTAGTCATCGCCGTGGTCGTGCTCGGTGCGCTCGGAGGGCTGGTCGTCGGCAGCCGGCGCCGGAAGCCGCTGCCACCGCCGCCCCCCACCGCGCCCGACATCACCGCCCCTCCGGCCGAGCCGCACCTCGGCGACGAGGCCGAGACGCCGCGCGACGAACCGCGCCGGACGATAGAGGAGGTCGATCTTCCGGACGGCTCGGCCCCCACCGCCGTCGACGAGCCGCTCGCCGTCCCCGAACTCGAAGTCCCCGCGATCGAGGTGCCCGAGCCGACGGCCGGACGCCTCATCCGCCTGCGGACCAGGCTCTCCCGGTCCCAGAACGCCCTCGGCAAGGGACTGCTCACGCTCCTGTCGCGCGAACACCTCGACGAGGACACCTGGGAGGAGATCGAGGAGACCCTGCTCACCGCCGACGTCGGCGTGCTGCCCACCCAGGAACTGGTCGAGGGCCTGCGCGAGCGCGTGCGGGTGCTCGGCACGCGGACCCCGGACGAGCTGCGCGCGCTGCTGCGCGACGAGCTGCTCAAGCTGGTCCGCACCGACGTCGACCGCACGGTCCGCACCGAGCCCGAGACGAGCAGGCCCGGCATCGTGATGGTCGTCGGCGTCAACGGCACCGGCAAGACCACGACCACCGGCAAGCTCGCCCGCGTCCTGGTGGCCGACGGCCGCAGCGTCGTCCTCGGCGCCGCCGACACCTTCCGGGCCGCCGCCGCCGACCAGCTCCAGACCTGGGGCGAGCGGGTCGGCGCCCACACCGTGCGCGGACCGGAGGGCGGCGACCCCGCCTCCGTCGCCTTCGACGCGGTCAAGGAGGGCAAGGAGATGGGCGCCGACGTGGTGCTCATCGACACCGCGGGCCGGCTGCACACCAAGACCGGCCTCATGGACGAGCTCGGCAAGGTCAAGCGCGTGGTCGAGAAGCACGCCCCGCTCGACGAGGTGCTGCTCGTCCTGGACGCGACGACGGGACAGAACGGTCTGGTGCAGGCGCGGGTCTTCGCCGAGGTCGTGAACATCACCGGCATCGTGCTCACCAAGCTGGACGGCACGGCGAAGGGCGGCATCGTGGTCGCGGTCCAGCGCGAGCTGGGCGTACCGGTCAAGCTGATCGGCCTCGGCGAGGGCGCCGACGACCTGGCGCCGTTCGAGCCGGAGGCCTTCGTTGACGCCCTTATCGGCGACTGAGGGCTGTCCGAACCCCTCTCGGCGGCGTACCGGAAGCATCACGGCAGCCGACGCGCCGCAGGAGCTGGACGCACCGCAGGCGCCGGAGGCATCGCAGGAACGGAACAAACCGCAGGCGCGAGTCAGGAACGAAGAAGCGCCCGCCCCCGACACTCGGTCGGGGACGGGCGCTTCGCCGTGTCGGCCGCTCGGCCGTCCGGTCTTCGCCCTGCCGCTCGCCGGCCTACGCGCGTGAGCGGTGCGCCACGTACGCGAGCGTGCCCAGCAGCAGGCGGGCGGCCGGCGGCTTCGCCGAGGCGTCCAGGGCGGGGGAGCGCAGCCAGCGCACCGGGCCGAGGCCCCCGCGGTCGGAGGGCGGGGCCGTGACGGACGTACCCGGGCCGAGACCGCGCAGGTCGAGGGAGCACGGGTCGTCCCAGCCCATGCGGTAGAGCAGGTCGGAGAGTCCGGCGGCGGCGCCGGGGGCGACGAAGAACTGGGCCCGGCCCTCCGGGGTCACCGTCACCGGCCCCAGGGGCAGGCCCATCCGCTCCAGCCGGACCAGCGCGCGGCGCCCGGCGGGCTCGGCGACCTCGATCACGTCGAAGGCCCGGCCGACCGGCAGCATCACCGAGGCGCCGGGGAACTCCCCCCAGATCCGGGTCACTTCGTCGAGAGTGGCGCCCGCCCCGACCTGCGGTGCGAAGGCGAGCGGGTGGGCGCCCGGCGCGGGGCAGTCGGCGTGTCCGCAGGAGCAGGCGCCCGCGGCGGCCCGCGCTCCCGGCGCGACGTCCCAGCCCCACAGTCCGGTGAACTCGGCGACGGTGGTGCACTCCGAGGAGCGGCCGCGCCGACGCGAGCCGGAGCGGATCTCCCGAATACCGCCGATCGTGAAGTCCATGCCCCCTCCAACGGGTCCAGCGCACCGACGGTTACGCGGTGAACCCGATCCATGACTCTCCGTCACGTCTTCCGGTTCGCGCGGCGCCCGGGCGTGTCCCGGGTGGTGCACCCGGCCGTACGCGCCCCTGAGTGCACCGCTCCGCCGACTCTCGTTCGTCCTATGTCAAGTGAATCGTGCGCGGGCAACCGTTAGTTCATTCGAAGGGGTGGCGAATGGTGGCGTTTACGCGTTCGCCATGGCTGGACGGGTGATCGTGGGATTACTGTGAGTGCACGAGTCCTGGGGGCACATGCGCTCGTGGGTATGCCGGAGGCAAGGCGGCTTCCCGTTCGAAGGGTGACAACCACCGTACGGACGGCGGTATTTACCGGCATTCTGATAGGGCTTGGCGCACTCAGCGACAAGTGGTCTCAGGGATGGGGGCGTTCCAGTGGGCGGCAACGGCGGAAGCGGGACAGGCGCTGGAAACGCTGTGCAGGCTGACAAGCGCCCCAACGAACTGCTCTCCTCGTGGTTCGTGCGCAGCGGCTGGTCCAAAGGCGAGCTGGCCCGCCAAGTCAACCGCCGGGCCCGGCAGTTGGGCGCCAACCACATCTCCACGGACACCTCCCGAGTCCGCCGCTGGCTGGACGGCGAGAACCCGCGCGAACCGATCCCGAGGATCCTGTCCGAGCTGTTCTCCGAGCGGTTCGGCTGTGTGGTCTCCGTCGAGGATCTCGGGCTGCGCGCCACCCGTCAGTCCCCGTCCGTCTCCGGCGTCGACCTGCCCTGGACGGGCCCGCAGACGGTGGCCCTGCTCAGCGAGTTCTCACGCAGCGACCTGATGCTGGCGCGGCGCGGCTTCCTCGGATCCTCGCTGGTCCTGTCCGCGGGCCCGTCCCTCATCGAGCCGATGCAGCGCTGGCTGGTGCCCGCGCAGACGCCACCGAGGCTTCCGGCCGACCCGGGGTCCGCCCCGCAGCAGGACCCCGAGGTGTCGGCCGCGAGCCGCCGGGCCGGCCGGCTGTCCCGGCCCGAGCTGGAGCTCCTGGAGTCCACGACCGTCATGTTCCGCCAGTGGGACGCCCAGTGTGGCGGCGGCCTGCGCCGCAAGGCGGTCGTCGGCCAGTTGCACGAGGTGACCGACCTCCTCCAGGAACCGCAGCCCGAGCACACCACCCGCACGCTGTTCAAGGTCGCCGCCGAACTGGCCGAGCTGGCCGGCTGGATGTCGTACGACGTGGGGCTGCAGCCCACCGCGCAGAAGTACTTCGTCCTCGCCCTGCACGCGGCCAAGGAGGCCGGCGACAAGCCGCTCGGCTCGTACGTCCTGTCCAGCATGAGCCGCCAGATGATCCACCTCGGGCGCCCCGACGACGCGCTGGAACTCATCCACCTCGCCCAGTACGGCAGCCGGGACTGCGCGAGTCCGCGCACCCAGTCCATGCTGTATGCGATGGAGGCGCGGGCGTACGCCAACATGGGGCAGCCCGGCAAGTGCAAGAGGGCGGTCCGGATGGCCGAGGACGTCTTCGCCGACGCCGACGACTGGGACGAGCCGGACCCCGACTGGATCCGCTTCTTCTCCGAGGCCGAGCTGTACGGCGAGAACTCCCACTCCTACCGCGACCTGGCCTACGTCGCCGGCCGCAGCCCCACCTACGCCTCCCTGGCCGAACCCCTCATGCAGCGTGCGGTGGACCTCTTCGCCGACGACGACGAGCACCAGCGGTCGTACGCACTGAACCTGATCGGCATGGCCACCGTCCACCTGCTGCGCCGCGAGCCAGAAGAGAGCACGGTGCTCGCGGGGAAGGCCATGCGGATCGCCAAGAAGGTGCGCTCCGAGCGGGTCAACACCCGTATCCGAAAAACGGTCGACACGGCCGTACGCGATTTCGGGGACCTCGCGGAGGTCGTGGACCTCACCGACACGCTCGCCGCAGAGCTGCCGGAGACCGCCGAAGCGGTCTGATCCCCCCTGATCCCCGGCCGCGGCCGGCCCTCCCGAACAGCCCGACTCGGCTCCCCCATGCCAGGTCGTCGGAGAGCCGTCCGCGGCCGGTTTGCGTCCCCGTCCGAAGGTTGCGCCACGATAACGATCCACTCGGCGGACATCAGGCAGTTCATCGACGCGTAACGCACGGGGCGCCTTCGTCACGGCGGCGAAACAACGAGGGGCGTCCGCCGAAACCGCGCTGCGTCAATCTCATGGCGCATAACCGGCCCACCCCTCAAATCCGCTCAGGCTTCGCCCGCACGGGGCCGTACCAACGACGAGGAGACGCCGATGGCCCCAGCCATCACGCTAGCCGCAGAGGCACCCAAGCTCTCTGCCGCCAACACGGGCTTCATGCTCATCTGTTCCGCCCTGGTGCTGATCATGACCCCGGGCCTCGCCTTCTTCTACGGAGGCATGGTCCGCGTCAAGAGCACGCTCAACATGCTGATGATGAGCTTCATCAGCATCGGCATCGTCACCATCCTCTGGGTGCTGTACGGCTTCTCCATGGCCTTCGGTACGGACTCCGGCGGCTTCATCGGCTGGACGTCCGACTGGGTGGGGCTCAGCCACATCGGCCTGACGGACCTGTGGCCCGGATACACCATCCCGATCTTCGTCTTCATGGTCTTCCAGATGATGTTCGCCATCATCACGCCCGCCCTGATAAGCGGTGCCCTCGCGGACCGCGTGAAGTTCACGGCCTGGGCACTGTTCGTCGCGCTGTGGGCCACGGTCGTCTACTTCCCGGTCGCGCACTGGGTCTGGGGCGCCGGCGGCTGGGCCTTCGAACTCGGCGTGATCGACTTCGCCGGTGGTACGGCGGTCCACATCAACGCGGGTGCCGCGGCGCTCGGCGTGATCCTGGTCATCGGCAAGCGGGTCGGCTTCAAGAAGGACCCGATGCGCCCGCACAGCCTCCCGCTGGTCATGCTCGGCTCCGGTCTCCTGTGGTTCGGCTGGTTCGGATTCAACGCCGGCTCCTGGCTCGGCAACGACGACGGCGTCGGCGCGCTGATGTTCGTCAACACGCAGGTCGCCACCGCCGCCGCCATGCTGGCCTGGCTCGTCTACGAGAAGATCCGCCACGGCGCGTTCACCACGCTGGGCGCCGCCTCCGGTGCCGTCGCCGGCCTGGTCGCCATCACCCCCTCGGGTGGTGCGGTCTCCCCGCTCGGCGCGATCGCCGTCGGTGCGATCGCCGGTCTGCTGTGCGCCATGGCCGTCGGCCTGAAGTACCGGTTCGGCTACGACGACTCCCTCGACGTGGTCGGCGTCCACATGGTCGGCGGAGTCATCGGCTCCCTGCTGATCGGCCTCTTCGCCAGCGGCAAGGGCCAGTCCACCGTCGAGGGCCTCTTCTACGGCGGCGGTCTGACCCAGTTCTGGAAGCAGTGCGCCGGCGTCTTCGCGGTCCTCGGCTACTCGCTGGTCGTCTCCGCGATCCTCGCCTTCCTGATCGACAAGACGATCGGCATGCGGGTCCCCGAGGACGACGAGGTGGCCGGTATCGACCAGGCCGAGCACGCCGAGACCGCATACGACTTCAGCGGCGCCGGCGGCGGCGCCGTACGGACCGCGGGTCCCGCCCCGGTCGCCGACGCCGCGAGCAAGAAGGTGGACGCATGAAGCTCATCACCGCCGTCGTGAAGCCGCACCGGCTCGACGAGATCAAGGAGGCCCTGCAGGCCTTCGGGGTCCACGGCCTGACGGTCACCGAAGCGAGCGGCTACGGTCGTCAGCGGGGCCACACCGAGGTCTACCGCGGTGCCGAGTACACGGTCGACCTGGTCCCCAAGATCCGCATCGAGGTGCTGGCCGAGGACGACGACGCCGAGCAGTTGATCGACGTCATCGTCAAGGCGGCCAGGACCGGCAAGATCGGTGACGGCAAGGTCTGGTCCCTGCCGGTCGAGACGGCCGTCCGGGTGCGGACCGGTGAGCGCGGCCCGGACGCGCTCTAAGAGCCGGAAAGCGTGCAACGGAAGAACGACAGGAGTCGCTGGGTGACGAGTACGCACGTGAGCAAGGAAGCAGAGGACTCGGGACCCAGCGGCTATGCGGCGGCCCGGCTGCGCCTCCTCCAGGAGGGGGCGCGGTCCGGGCCGCCGCGCCGTGCGGCCCTCAGCGAACTGACCGACGACTGGCTCTCCGGCCTCTTCGAGGCGGCCACACAGGGACTGCGCGGCGCCTCCCTCGTCGCCGTCGGCGGCTACGGCCGCGGCGAGCTGTCCCCGCGCAGCGACCTGGACCTGCTCCTGCTGCACGACGGCAGCGACTCCGCCGCGATCGCCGCCCTCGCCGACCGCCTCTGGTACCCCGTGTGGGACCTCGGGCTCGCCCTCGACCACTCGGTCCGCACCCCGGCCGAGGCCCGGAAGACGGCCGGTGAGGACCTCAAGGTCCAGCTCGGCCTGCTCGACGCCCGCCACCTCGCCGGCGACCTCGGCCTCACCGCCGGACTGCGCACCACCGTCCTCGCCGACTGGCGCAACCAGGCCCCCAAACGCCTGCCCGAACTCCACGAACTGTGCACCGAGCGCGCCGAACGCCAGGGCGAACTCCAGTACCTCCTGGAGCCCGACCTCAAGGAGGCCCGCGGCGGCCTCCGCGACGCCACCGCCCTGCGCGCGGTCGCCGCCTCCTGGCTGGCCGACGCCCCGCGCGAGGGCCTCGACGACGCCCGGCGCCGCCTGCTCGACGTCCGCGACGCGCTGCACCTGGCGACCGGCCGGGCCACCGACCGGCTCGCCCTCCAGGAACAGGACCAGGTGGCCGACGAGCTCGGCCTCCTCGACGCCGACACCCTCCTGCGGCAGGTCTACGAAGCGGCCCGCGTCATCTCGTACGCCAGCGACGTCACCTGGCGCGAGGTCGAGCGGGTGCTGCGCTCCCGCGCCGTACGGCCGCGGCTGCGCGCCATGCTCGGCGGCGGCAAACCGGTCGCCGAACGCTCCCCGCTGGCCGAGGGCGTGGTGGAACAGGACGGCGAGGTGGTGCTCGCCCGGGCCGCCCGCCCCGAACGCGACCCCGTGCTCCCGCTGCGTGCCGCTGCCGCCGCCGCCCAGGCCGGCCTCCCGCTCTCCCTGCACGCCGTCCGGCGCCTCGCGGCCACCGTGCGCCCGCTGCCCACGCCCTGGCCGGCCGAGGCCCGCGAGCAGCTCGTCACCCTGCTGGGCTCCGGCACCCCGACCATCGAGGTCTGGGAGGCGCTGGAGGCCGAGGGCCTGATCACCCAGCTGCTGCCCGACTGGGAGCGGGTGCGCTGCCGCCCGCAGCGCAACGCGGTGCACATCTGGACCGTCGACCGGCACCTCATCGAGACCGCCGTGCGCGCCTCCGAGTTCGCCCGCCGCGTCAGCCGCCCCGACCTGCTCCTGGTGGCCGCGCTGCTGCACGACATCGGCAAGGGCTGGCCCGGCGACCACTCCGTGGCCGGGGAGATCATCGCCAAGGACGTGGCCGCCCGCATCGGCTTCGACCGCACGGACGTGGCCGTCCTCGCCACCCTCGTACGGCATCACCTGCTGCTCGTCGAGACGGCCACCCGGCGCGATCTGGAGGACCCGGCCACCGTGCGCTCGGTCGCCGAGGCCGTCGGCACCCAGAGCACCCTGGAGCTGCTGCACGCGCTGACCGAGGCGGACGCCCTGGCCACCGGGCCCGCCGCCTGGTCGTCCTGGCGCGGTTCCCTCGTCACCGACCTGGTCAAGCGGGTCGCCGCGGTCCTCGCCGGGGACGCCCCCGAGGAACCCGAGGCCCTCGCTCCCACCGCCGAGCAGGAACGACTCGCCATCGAGGCGGTCGCCACCGGCAGCCCCGTCCTGTCGCTGCGCGCCCAGACCGAGCCGCCGCCCACCGAGGAGCAGCCCGCCGGCGACCCCGAGCCGCTCGGTGTGGAACTGCTCATCGCCGTACCGGACCAGGCCGGCGTGCTGCCCGCGGTGGCGGGCGTCCTCGCCGTGCACCGGCTGACCGTGCGCACCGCGGAGCTGCGCGCCCTCGACCTCCCGGACGGCGTGGAGGGTTCGGTCCTGCTGCTGAACTGGCGGGTCGCCGCCGAGTACGGCTCGCTGCCCCAGGCCGCCCGGCTGCGCGCCGATCTCGTCCGCGCGCTGGACGGCTCGCTGGACATCACGGGCCGGCTCGCCGAACGGGACGCGGCCTATCCGCGCCGCCGGGGAGTCGTGGCGCCCCCGCCCCGGGTGACGGTCGCGCCGGCCGCCTCCCGGCTCGCGACGGTGATCGAGGTCCGCGCGCACGACGCCCCCGGTCTGCTGCACCGGATCGGACGTGCCCTGGAGGACGCGAAGGTACGCGTGCGCAGCATGCACGTCTCGACGCTCGGCGCCAACGCCGTGGACGCCTTCTACGTGACCGGCCCCGAGGGCGCACCGCTCCCCGGCGAGGAAGCGGCCTCGCTGACCCGCAGGCTGGAGGAGACACTGCGGGGGTGAGGGCGGGGCGCGGCGGGGGGACACGGACGCGTCCGCCGGGGGCGGTTGCGGCCTGTGCCGGCCGGCGGCTGTGACCTTCGCCCCGGGCGGGCGGCTGTGACCTCGCCCCCGGGCGGGCGCCTGTGACCTCCGCCGGCGGTCCCCTGTGACATTGCCGGCGGGACCCGTGGGCAGCCGAGCCCCGTGGGTACCCGAGCCCGTCGGGCGCCCCACGCCCGTTGATCGCCCGGCCCCCGCGGTGCGGCCCCGCCGTGCCCGAGGCGCCCCGCCGCTGGGCGGCGGACCCTGTGCCGTTCGTCGAATACGGCAGGCGGGGGCGATTGTCCCGCTCGGCCGGATACCCTGGAAGACGCTCACCCTGCCCCCGACTCCGAGGACCGACGCCGCCGTGTTCGATACTCTCTCCGACCGCCTCTCAGCGACCTTCAAGAACCTGCGCGGCAAGGGGCGCCTGAGCGAGGCGGACATCGACGCCACGGCGCGCGAGATCCGTATCGCGCTCCTCGAGGCGGACGTGGCGCTGCCCGTGGTCCGCACGTTCATCAAGAACGTCAAGGAGCGGGCGCTCGGGGCCGACGTCTCGCGAGCGCTGAACCCCGCCCAGCAGGTCCTGAAGATCGTCAACGAGGAACTCGTCACCATCCTCGGCGGCGAGACCCGGCGGCTGCGTTTCGCCAAGCAGCCGCCCACCGTGATCATGCTCGCCGGTCTCCAGGGCGCCGGTAAGACGACCCTCGCGGGCAAGCTCGGCCGGTGGCTCAAGGACCAGGGCCACTCGCCGCTGCTGGTCGCCGCCGACCTCCAGCGCCCCAACGCGGTCAACCAGCTCAGCGTCGTCGCCGAGCGCGCGGGCGTCGCCGTCTACGCGCCCGAGCCGGGCAACGGCGTCGGCGACCCGGTCAAGGTCGCCAAGGACTCCGTCGAGTTCGCGAAGGCCAAGGTCCACGACATCGTGATCGTGGACACCGCCGGCCGCCTCGGCATCGACCAGGAGCTGATGCGGCAGGCCGCCGACATCCGTGACGCGGTCCGCCCCGACGAGATCCTGTTCGTCGTCGACGCGATGATCGGCCAGGACGCGGTCAACACGGCCGAGTCCTTCCGTGACGGCGTCGGCTTCGACGGTGTCGTGCTGTCGAAGCTCGACGGCGACGCCCGCGGTGGCGCGGCCCTGTCGATCGCCTCGGTCACCGGCAAGCCGATCATGTTCGCCTCGAACGGCGAGAAGCTCGAGGACTTCGACGCCTTCCACCCCGACCGGATGGCCTCCCGCATCCTCGACATGGGTGACCTGCTCACCCTGATCGAGCAGGCGGAGAAGACGTTCAGTCAGGAAGAGGCCGAGAAGATGGCCTCCAAGCTGGCGTCCAAGAAGGGCCAGGACTTCACCCTGGACGACTTCCTGGCCCAGATGGAGCAGGTCCGGAAGATGGGCAGCATCAGCAAGCTGCTCGGCATGCTCCCGGGCATGGGCCAGATCAAGGACCAGATCGCCAACCTCGACGAGCGGGACGTCGACCGTACGGCCGCGATCATCAAGTCGATGACCCCGGCCGAGCGCCACGAGCCGACGATCATCAACGGCTCGCGCCGCGCCCGTATCGCCAAGGGTTCCGGTGTCGAGGTCAGCGCCGTGAAGAACCTCGTCGAGCGGTTCTTCGAGGCCCGCAAGATGATGTCCCGCATGGCCCAGGGCGGCGGGATGCCGGGCATGCCGGGGATGCCGGGCATGGGCGGCGGCCCGGGCCGGCAGAAGAAGCAGCAGAGGCAGGCCAAGGGCAAGCAGCGCTCCGGCAACCCGATGAAGCGCAAGCAGCAGGAGCAGGAGGAGGCGGCCCGCCGTGCCGCCGCCGCACAGGGCGGCGGCGCCCTCGGCGTGCCCGGCCAGCAGGCCCCTCAGGACTTCGAACTGCCGGACGAGTTCAAGAAGTTCATGGGCTGACGTCCGGCAGGTTCACGGGCTGGTCGCGCGGGCGCTTACGGCACCCGCGCGACGAGGTACCGGAACACGTTCGGCATCCACACCGTCCGGTCCCGCCGCCGGTAGGGGTGCAGGGCCTCCGTCAGCTCCTTGCCGACCTGCGCCCGGTCCGTCGCGGCGATCGCCGTGTCGAACAGGCCCGTCGACAGCAGGCCGCGCACGGCGCTGCCGACGTCCGCGTAGCCGAAGGGGCAGGCGACCCGGCCCGAGCCGTCCGGCCTGAGCCCGGCCCGCCCGGCGACCTCCTCCAGGTCGTCGCGCACGGCCGCGCGCCGGCCGCCTCCGCCGCGCGCCGGAGCCTCCGGCTTCCCGGCGATCCGCAGCACATTCGACGTGGCGCACCGCTCCGGCGGCCCCCAGCCGACCAGCACCACCGGCGCCCCGTGCACGGCGAGCGGTGTCGCCGCGGCCAGCAGGGAGCCGAGCTCCACCGCGTCGTCCTCCTGGTGGCCGAGCGGCTCGAAGGCGGTCACCAGGTTGTACGGCGGCCTGGTCGCGTCCGCCGCGTCCCCGGGTGAGCCGCCGACGAGCCGGGTGTCGCCGCGGACGTGTCCGCCGGGCGCGTCCGGAAGCAGGCGTTGCCGTGCCAGGGCGAGCCGCTCGGGGGAGCCGGGTTCGACCCCAGTGACCGCGGCGCCTCTCGACGCGGCCATCAGCAGGGCCAGCCCGGAACCGCAGCCGAGGCCCAGCAGGCGCGTCCGCGGGCCCACTTCGAGTCGCTCGTAGACGGCCTCGTAGAGCGGTACCAGCATCCGCTCCTGGATCTCCGACCAGTCACGCGCGCGTGCACTCCGGTCCACGCGGGACGCGGGTCCCGTGGGGGACAGGTGCTGTCGCACGAGCGTAGGTGACATAGAAAAGCGCCCCATTCCGCCGAGAGTTGTTGTCTCTTTGCCCGATCACATGGCCCCCGTGACGTGCGCTCGTACTCCCCCCGTATGTCAGGTAACTCCGCACTCGACCGCGCGTCCAGGGGTTGTAGGTCCCGGCTTGCGGTGTGTGCCCGCATGTGGCGAGATTTCACATCCCGGCAACCTGGCGCCGTACCATCTCGCCATGGCCAAAGCACCCGTACTGACCTCGCGGGCCGACGACTTCCCGCGCTGGTACCAGGATCTGATCAACAAGGCCGAGCTGGCCGACAACGGCCCGGTGCGCGGCAGCATGGTGATCCGACCGTACGGATACGGCCTGTGGGAGCGGATGCAGCAGGAGATGGACGCCCGGATCAAGGAGACGGGCACCGAGAACGCCTACTTCCCGGTCCTGATCCCGCAGTCCTACCTCGCCCGGGAGGCCGACCACGTCGAGGGCTTCGCACCCGAGCTCGCGGTGGTCACGCACGGCGGCGGCAAGGAGCTGGAGGAGCCCGCGGTCGTCCGCCCCACCTCCGAGATGATCGTCAACGAATACTTCGCCAAGTGGGTGCAGAGCTACCGCGACCTGCCGCTGCTGATCAACCAGTGGGCCAACGTGGTCCGTTGGGAACTCCGCCCCCGCCTCTTCCTGCGCACCAGCGAGTTCCTCTGGCAGGAGGGCCACACCGCGCACGCCACCTACGAGGAGGCCCGCGACTTCGCCGCGCACATCCACCGCCAGGTCTACGAGGACTTCATGGTCGACGTCCTCGCCATGGACGTCGTCGCCGGGCGCAAGACGGTCAGGGAGCGCTTCGCGGGCGCGATCAACACCCTCACGCTCGAAGGCATGATGGGCGACGGCAAGGCCCTGCAGATGGCCACCAGTCACGAGCTGGGCCAGAACTTCGCCAGGGCCTTCGACACCCGGTACCTGTCCAAGGACGGCACGCGGGAACTCGTCTGGCAGACCTCATGGGGTTCGACCACCCGCATGATCGGCGCCCTGGTGATGATGCACGGCGACGACGACGGCCTCCGGGTCCCGCCGAACCTCGCACAGATCCAGGTCGTCGTCCTCGCGATCAAGGCCGACGAGGCGGTTCTGGCCAAGGTCCGCGAGACGGGCGACCGGCTGAGGGCCGCGGGCCTGCGCGTCCGGGTGGACGACCGAACGGACGTCGCCTTCGGGCGCCGTGCCGTCGACTGGGAGCTGAAGGGCGTGCCCGTACGGATCGAGATCGGCCCGCGTGACCTGGAGAACGGCACGGCGATGCTGGTCCGCCGGATCCCGGGAGGCAAGGAGCCGGTGGCCGTCGACGCTCTCGCGGCACTGCTGCCCGGTGTCCTGCGCGAGGACCAGGCGCTGCTGCTGGCGCAGTCCCGCGAGCGCCGCCTGTCCCGGACGTCGGAGGTGTCGACGGTCGAGGAGGCCGTCGAGGCCGCCGGCGCCGGCGGGTGGGCGCGCATCCCGTGGGCGGCGCTCGGCACGGAGGGCGAGGCCAGGCTGGCCGAGCACGCCGTCACCGTACGGTGTCTGGTCGCCGAGGACGGGTCGGTGCCCGACACCGAGGACGCACCCGGTAACGTCGCGGTCGTCGCGCGCGCCTACTGAGGCGAGGGTCTGCGTCACGCACGCGGCCGAAACGCCCCTTGCGCACCCGCGGGTCACGGGCGCCCCCGCGTGCCGACATCGTCTACGCGCGGGGCCGTACGGAGGACTACGCACCAGCTTGGTATGAGCTGTGAGGCTTCTCCGCAGATCAGCGCACCCGCCCTCGTCAGGACGCATCAGTGCCAACTGACGGGTACGTGCAAATTATTTGGGATGCCCCGGAATCGGAACACAGGGGCACCCCGGCTCGTTGTCATTACGTGAGCACGACACAGACACCACCTGTTCTCGCCGCAGAACTGGCGCAGGCGTGGGCCGACATCCAGCGGTACCACCCCGAGCTGCCCGATCTTGCCGCGCCCGAGTCTCTGATCGGAGAGTCCTCGTCCGCCTGCGGGCACGAGCTCTCCTTCGAGCGGCTGCTTCACGAGGCAGTCCATGGCATCGCCGCCTCGCGCGGTGTGCGCGACACGTCCCGTGCCGGCCGCTACCACAACCGCCGATTCCTCGCGATCGCCGAGGAGCTGGGCCTGGACCATCCCGAGGAGCCGCATCCCAGCAGCGGGTTCTCCCTGGTCACGCTCAACCCCGAGGCCAAGCGCCGCTACCGCCCGACCATGGAGCGCCTCCAGCGCGCGCTCAAGGCCCACACGGCCGCGACCGCCGCGGACACCGCCCGCTCCTTCCGCGGACCGGCCGCCCGGCACGGCTCCTCCGGCGGGGGCGTGCGCGTCAAGGCGGTCTGCGACTGCGGCCGCAACGTACGGGTCGTCCCGTCCGTGCTGGCCCAGGCGCCGATCGTCTGCGGCGGCTGCGGAAAGCCGTTCCGCATCCCGGAGGTCGTGGGCGCGGCGGCCGGCTGACTGCGCATCCCGGCATCTCGTGGGTGCCGGACCAGCAGACGGCGTGGACGCGGGCGGGTCGCTCTCCGCGGTCGTCCTCGCGTGGCGGCCGCGGACGCCGGCGGCCGCACGAGGACGACCGGGCCGCGACGCGGTGCGGGCGGATGCGAAGGCGCCGGGTGGCGCCCGGCGTCCCTGTGGCATGCCCGGTGGACCGGGGTAAGCGCGACGCGCCGGGTGTGGCACAATGGCTAGCTGTACTCGACAGCCGCACAGGACCCCTCTCTCCTCCGGCTGACGCGTCCATCGGGCACTCGGGTACCGCAACCCCACGCGGCCATCTCGCCGTGCCCAACCACGTCAAGACCAGGAGACACCACTTCCGTGGCAGTCAAGATCAAGCTGAAGCGTCTGGGCAAGATCCGCGCGCCTCACTACCGCATCGTCGTCGCCGACTCCCGTACCCGCCGTGACGGCCGGGCCATCGAGGAGATCGGTCTGTACCACCCGGTGCAGAACCCCTCGCGCATGGAGGTCAACGCCGACCGCGTGGCCTACTGGCTCTCCGTCGGCGCACAGCCGACCGAGCCCGTGCTCGCGATCCTGAAGAAGACCGGCGACTGGCAGAAGTTCAAGGGCGAGCCCGCCCCGGCTCCGCTGCTGCAGCCGGCCCCCAAGGCCGCGCGTCCCCTGTTCGAAGCCCTTGGCGGCGACGACGAGGGCAAGGGTGAGGCCATCACCCAGAAGAAGAAGGCCGACAAGAAGGACGACGCCTCCGCCGAGTCCTCTGCGGCTGCGCCGACCGAGGCCTGAGCATGCTCGAGGAGGCTCTCGAGCACCTCGTGAAGGGCATTGTCGACAACCCCGACGACGTGCAGGTCGCCTCGCGTGACCTGCGCCGCGGGCGCGTGCTCGAGGTCCGGGTCCATCCCGACGACCTCGGCAAGGTGATCGGCCGCAACGGCCGCACCGCGCGCGCACTGCGGACCGTCGTGGGCGCCATCGGCGGTCGCGGAGTCCGCGTCGACCTCGTCGACGTGGACCACGTCCGCTGACGTCGAAACACAGCACCGGCTCGGGCCGGGGAGGGCCACTGGCCGTCCCCGGCCCGACGTCGTATGACCCGCGGGGGTCTGCGACGGGTCGTACGACAGGAGATCAACACAAGTGCAGCTGGTAGTCGCTCGCGTCGGCCGCGCCCACGGCATTAAGGGCGAGGTCACCGTCGAGGTACGCACCGACGAGCCCGAACTGAGGCTCGCCCCCGGCGCCGTCCTGGCCACCGACCCGGCCTCGACCGGGCCGCTGACCATCGAGACCGGCCGCGTCCACAGCGGCCGTCTCCTGCTGCGCTTCGCGGGCGTGCGGGACCGCAACGCCGCCGAGGCGCTGCGCAACACCCTCCTGATCGCCGAGGTGGACCCCGAGGCGCTCCCCGAGGAGGAGGACGAGTACTACGACCACCAGCTGATGGACCTGGACGTGGTCACCGGGGACGGCGTCGAGGTGGGCCGGATCACCGAGATCTCGCACCTGCCCTCCCAGGACCTGTTCATCGTGGAGCGGCCCGACGGCACCGAGGTGCTGATCCCGTTCGTCGAGCAGATCGTCACCGAGATCGACCTGGCGGAGCAGCGCGCGGTCATCGACCCGCCCCCCGGGCTGATCGACGACCGGGCCGAGACGGCCTCCGCGCGGGACGCGTCCGAGTCCGACGACAGCTCCGGGGAAGCGGACGCCGCCGGGGAAGAGGCGTGATGCGGCTCGACGTCGTCACGATCTTCCCGGAGTACCTGGAGCCGCTGAACGTCTCCCTCGTGGGCAAGGCACGCGCGCGCGGACAGCTCGACGTCCACGTGCACGACCTGCGCTCATGGACCTACGACCGGCACAACACCGTCGACGACACCCCCTACGGCGGCGGTCCCGGCATGGTGATGAAGACCGAGCCGTGGGGCGACGCGCTGGACTCCGTGCTCGCCGAGGGTTACGAGACGGGCTCCCACGCGCCGGCGCTCGTCGTCCCCACGCCCAGCGGCCGTCCCTTCACCCAGGACCTCGCCGTCGAACTGTCCGAGCGCCCGTGGCTGGTCTTCACACCCGCCCGCTACGAGGGAATCGACCGCCGCGTCGTCGAGGAGTACGCCACGCGGATGCCCGTGTACGAGGTGTCCATCGGCGACTACGTCCTCGCCGGCGGCGAGGCGGCCGTCCTGGTCGTCACCGAGGCCGTGGCGCGCCTGCTGCCCGGCGTCCTCGGCAACGCCGAGTCGCACCGGGACGACTCCTTCGCCCCCGGGGCCATGGCCAACCTCCTGGAGGGGCCGATCTACACCAAGCCCCCCGAGTGGCGCGGCCAGGGCATCCCCGACGTGCTGCTCAGCGGGCACCACGGGAAGATCGCCCGCTGGCGCCGCGACGAGGCGCTGCGCCGCACGGCGGCCAACCGGCCCGACCTGATCGAGCGGTGCGACCCCGGGGCCTTCGACAAGAAGGACCGCGAGATGCTCTCCATCCTGGGCTGGGCCCCGGACCCCGAGGGGGAGCCGTACGGCCGATTTTGGCGCAGGCCGCAGGGCGTGGAACAATAGGCCGCTGCTGTGCGCCGTCCGGCGTGCGCCCCTGCCACAGGGGGACACGACGCCCGCCCCGACGCGCACGGCTCTCATCCAGATCACCCAACTTCCGTCGATGACCTGTGGCATGGGCGAAGAAAGCAGACGCAAAATGTCTCACCTGCTCGACTCCGTCGACTCCGCGTCGCTGCGCAGCGACGTCCCGGCCTTCCGCCCGGGTGACACGGTCAACGTCCACGTCCGCGTCATCGAGGGCAACCGCTCTCGTGTGCAGCAGTTCAAGGGCATCGTCATCCGCCGCCAGGGCGCCGGGGTCCGCGAGACCTTCACGGTCCGCAAGGTCTCGTTCTCCGTCGGCGTGGAGCGCACCTTCCCGGTGCACACCCCGATCGTCGAGAAGATCGAGGTCGTCACCCGCGGTGACGTGCGTCGCGCGAAGCTCTACTACCTGCGCGAGCTGCGCGGCAAGGCCGCGAAGATCAAGGAGAAGCGCGACCGCTGATCGCGCGCCGGTTGCCACAGCAGGGCCGGATAGCATCTGGCCCCGATGGACACCGAAGCACAGCCGACGGAGCGCGACCGCTCCTCCCGCCCCCGCGGATCCGAGAACTCGGACCCCAGGGGGCCGGAGGACCGGTCGCGTTTCGCGTTGGTGTCGAGGATCACCGACCCGCTCCCCGGCGGGCGCATCACCCTGACGCTCCTGGTCTGCCTGCTGTTTTTGCTCGTCCTCAACGCATTCGTGGTGCAACCCTTCCAGATTCCCAGCGGATCCATGGAATCCGGATTGAGGATCGGGGACCGGGTTCTCGTAAATAAGTTGGCGTACCGTTTCGGTGCCGAGCCGCGGCGCGGTGACGTGGTCGTGTTCGACGGGACCGGCTATTTCGGGGACGCGGACTACGTCAAACGCGTTGTCGGTGTGGGGGGAGACCACGTGGTCTGCTGCGACAAGGAGGGGAGGGTCCGGGTGAACGGCCGGCCGGTCGACGAGTCGACCTTCCTGTACCCCGGTGACAGCCCGTCCACGGTGCCCTTCGACATCAGGGTCCCCGGCGGCACCCTCTTCGTCCTCGGTGACCACCGCAGCGACTCCAGCGACTCCCGCGACCATCTCGGCTCACCGGGCGGCGGCATGATCCCCGTCGGCGAGGTCATCGGCCGTGCCGACTGGATCGTATGGCCCAGCGCGCACTGGACCCGCCTCGAGCGGCCGGGCGCCTACGCGCGCGTGCCCGCACCGGACGGTGCGCATGGGTAACCGTGGCAGACGGCGCGGTACGGGCCTCAGCGCCGCCGAGGACCTGCTGCCCACGGGCTCCCGGCGGACCGGCGGCGGCGCGGCCGCGAACGGCCGCTCGCGCGCCGAGCGGCGCAAGCTCCAGCGCAAGGTCAAACGGCGCCGCAGGCGCGGCGCGGTCAAGGAGATACCGCTCCTCGTCGGCGTCGCGGTCCTCATCGCGCTCGTCCTGAAGACCTTCCTCCTCCAGGCGTTCGTCATCCCGTCCGGCTCGATGGAGCAGACGATCCGGATCGGTGACCGCGTCCTGGTCGACAAGTTCACCCCGTGGTTCGGCTCCGAGCCCAAGCGCGGGGACGTCGTCGTCTTCCACGACCCCGGCGGCTGGCTCCAGGACGAGCAGACCACCAAGAAGAAGGACCCGATCGTCGTCAAGCAGGTCAAGGAGGGTCTCACCTTCATCGGCCTGCTCCCCTCGGACAACGAGAAGGACCTCATCAAGCGGGTCGTCGGGGTCGGCGGCGACCGGGTCAAGTGCTGTGACGCGCAGGGGCGGGTGACCGTCAACGGGGTCCCCCTGGAGGAGGGTGCGTACCTCTATCCCGGAAACGTCCCCTCCGAATCGCAGTTCGACATCACCGTCCCGAAGGGGCGGTTGTGGGTGATGGGCGATCACCGCGGCAACTCCGCGGACTCCCGCGCGCACCAGAACACCGACTACGGCGGCACGGTCTCCCTCGACTCCGTGGTGGGCCGGGCCAAGGTCATCGCCTGGCCGCTCGGCCACTGGACCTCCCTCGACGAGCCGAAAACCTTTGCTTCCGTGTCCGACTCGGCAGCCGGGACGACCGCGGCTCCCGAACTGTCGCATAGGGTTGCCTCCGAGGATCTCAACGGAACGATCCGACTCCCGAGCCCTGCGGAACTCCCGCTCGTTATGGGAGTGGTGGGCCTGCGCCGCGTCTGGGGCAGGCAGCGGCACAGAGTGAGGAGTTGGCGTGGGGGATGTTGCGGTTGGCGCACGGTCCGGACACGACGGCGAGGAGTACGGCGGACAACCCGTGGAGCCGGCCGCCCCGGCCGCGGACGGCGCCGTGACCTCCGGGAGTGACGCCGGAGCGGCGGACGGTCCGGATACGGGCGAGGAGCCGAGGACCCAGGGACCCGGTGGATCCGGCCCCGGCGACCAGGGGCCCGGGGAGCCGGCGCGCGGGCCCAGGAAGCCCCGCTCCTTCTGGAAGGAGCTGCCCATCCTGATCGGCATCGCGCTCGTGCTCGCGCTGTTGATCAAGACGTTCCTGGTGCAGGCGTTCTCGATCCCCTCCGACTCGATGCAGAACACCCTCCAGCAGGGTGACCGGGTCCTGGTCGACAAGCTGACCCCGTGGTTCGGCTCCGAGCCCGAGCGCGGCGAGGTCGTCGTCTTCCACGACCCGGACAACTGGCTGGCCGGCGAGCCCACGGCGAACCCGAACGCGGTGCAGACCTTCCTCAGCTGGATCGGCCTCATGCCGTCCGCGGAGGAGAAGGACCTCATCAAGCGTGTCATCGGCGTCGGCGGCGACACCGTCTCCTGCAAGGGCACCGGCCCGCTGAAGGTCAACGGCAAGGCGCTCAACGAGACGTCCTACGTGTACGCGGGCAACACCCCGTGCAGCGTCGACGACCAGGGCGGCCAGTTCACCGTGAAGGTCCCCAAGGGCTCCATCTGGGTCATGGGCGACCACCGGCAGAACTCCCGGGACTCCCGCTACAACCAGGCGGACGAGCACAAGGGCATGGTCCCGGTGAAGGAGGTCGTCGGCCGCGCCATCGTCAAGGCCTGGCCGATCAACCGCTGGGGCACGCTCCCGATCCCCGACACCTTCGACCAGAACGGTCTGAACGACCGGTCCTCGGCCTCCGCCGCCCTGACCGTGGCCCCGAACGGCATCGCCCTGGTCGGTGTGGTGCCGGTGGCGCTGTGGCGCCGCAGGAGGATCGCCGCCGACGGGACCCGCTGAGGCCCGGGCCCGGCGGAGCCGATCCTTCCGCCGTACGTCCGGGGCCTGTGAATCCCTGGTGGAGCTGTGACCCGGGCCGCTTCGGAAGGGGCTGACCGGGTCCGGTACCGCCGGGTAGGGTGCGGACCCATGGGTGGCGAGAGTGCGACGCGTACGGCCCCGCGCAGCGGCGGCACGGGCAGTGAACCGGTGGGCAGCCGGACCGGACAGCGGTTGTCCGGTCTGGCCGTCGCCCTGGGTCTGGTGCTGTTCCTCGGGGGATTCGGCTGGGGAGCGGTGGCCTACCGGCCCTACACCGTCCCCACCAGCTCCATGAGTCCGACCATCGCCGCGGGCGACCGGGTACTGGCGCAGCGCGTCGACGGTTCCGAGGTGCGCCGCGGTGACGTCGTGGTCTTCACGGACAAGTCCTGGGTGAGCAACTCAGCCGTGGTCAAGCGGGTCGTCGCGGTCGGCGGCGACACCGTCGCCTGCTGCACGAACGGCAAGCTGACGATCAACGGCAAGCAGATCGAGGAACCGTATCTCCCCAAGGGGAGCCTGGCCGAGATCACGGACATCCCCACCGTGACGGTGCCGAAGGGGCGGCTGTTCCTGCTCGGTGACGAGCGTCAGGGCTCGCTGGACTCCACGGCCCACCTGACCGACGCGGCCGGCGGCACCGTGGCCCGCAGCGCCGTCTCCGCCCGGGTCGACGCGGTCGTGTGGCCGATGAACGGCATGCTGAAGCGGCCGACCGGCTTCGAGGCGCTCGGCACCCTCTCCCAGCCCGGACCGCTCCGCGCGGTGGTGGGCCTGATCGTGGCTGGCGCGGTGCTCATCCTCGCCGGCGGTGCCTACGGCCCGATCGCCAAGCGGGTGGGCGGCGGCCGCGCCCGCACCCGGACGGAGTCGCCCGGTGCCCGCTGAGGCGCCGGGGACCGGCGCAGACGCCGACGAGCACGCGGACGGCTTCGGGAGTCAGGGCGCCTTCGGGGACCCGGGCGCCTTCGGGGGCGGGCTGCGCAAAGTCGCCCGGCTGGTGCTGCTCGACCCGCAGGACCGCATCCTGCTGCTGCACGGCCACGAGCCCGACGATCCGGCGAACAACTGGTGGTTCACGCCCGGCGGGGGCCTGGAGGGCGACGAGACCCGTGAAGAGGCCGCCCGCAGGGAACTCGTGGAGGAGACCGGCATCACCGAGGTCGAACTGGGCCCGGTGCTGTGGCGGCGGAGGTGCTCCTTCCCGTTCGCGGGGCGCCGCTGGGACCAGGACGAGTGGTACTACCTGGCCCGTACGACCCAGACGGCCACCGGGGCCACCGGCCTCACCGAGCTGGAGCGGCGCAGCCTCCGCGGAGCGCGCTGGTGGACGTGTCAGGAACTGGCCCAGGCACATGAGACGGTGTATCCGACCAGACTCGCCGGGTTGCTGCGCAGGCTGCTCGACGACGGTCCCCCGGCCGGACCCGTCACCCTGGACACCGAAATCGTCTAGGGGTGGGCGGGACTGGCGCACAATGGTGGGATCGCACGGCTGAAGGGGAACATGCCATGAGCGCCGAGGACCTCGAGAAGTACGAGACCGAGATGGAGCTGAAGCTCTACCGGGAGTACCGCGATGTCGTCGGTCTGTTCAAATACGTGATCGAGACCGAGCGGCGCTTCTACCTCACCAACGATTACGAGATGCAGGTGCACTCGGTCCAGGGCGAGGTGTTCTTCGAGGTGTCGATGGCGGACGCCTGGGTGTGGGACATGTACCGGCCGGCCCGGTTCGTCAAGCAGGTGCGCGTGCTCACGTTCAAGGACGTGAACATTGAGGAGCTCAACAAGAGCGATCTGGAGTTGCCGGGCGGGTGACGTTCACCCGCCGGGGTGACGAGGTTCTCCACAACCGCTGAGCGGTCCACAAAGATCCACTTCGTGGGTGCGGATGCGTGACGGTTGGCGCCGGAGGTGGTGCCGACATGAACACGCAACAGGCACGCAGGGCACTGGGCAGGTACGGCGAGGAACTGGCCGCGCGGCGGCTGACCGAGGCCGGGATGACGGTGCTGGAGCGCAATTGGCGCTGCGGCCGTACCGGAGAGATCGACATCGTCGCGCGGGACGGTGACGTCCTGGTCGTCTGCGAGGTCAAGACCCGCAGGACGGGCGCTTTCGAGCACCCCATGGCCGCGGTGACCCCCGACAAGGCGCAGCGGCTGCGCGGCCTCGCCGAGCGCTGGATCCAGACCCATGGAGGGGCCCCGCCGGGAGGCGTCCGCATCGACCTCGTCGGTGTCGTCCTGCCCCGGCGCGGAGCCGCCCTGGTCGAGCACGCGCGGGGGGTGGCGTGATGGGATTCGCCCGTACGTGTGCGGTGACCTTGGTCGGCGTCGAGGGTGTCGTCGTCGAGGTCCAGGCCGACCTGGAACCGGGAGTCGCCGCGTTCACGCTGGTGGGACTGCCCGACAAGAGCCTGACGGAGAGCCGGGACCGGGTCCGCGCCGCCGTGGTCAACTCCGGCGGCGAGTGGCCGCAGAAGAAGCTCACCGTCGGACTCAGCCCGGCGTCGGTGCCGAAGGGCGGCAGTGGCTTCGACCTCGCGGTGGCCTGCGCGGTCCTCGGCGCCGCCGAGCGGATCGACCCCCGCGTGCTGGCGGACATCGTGATGATCGGCGAGCTCGGCCTGGACGGCCGGGTGCGTCCCGTGCGCGGCATCCTGCCGTCCGTGCTGGCCGCCGCGGAGGCCGGCTACGAACAGGTCGTCGTCCCCGAGTCCGCGGCGGCCGAGGCGTCCCTGGTGCCGGGCGTGTCCGTGCTGGGCGTGCGCAGCCTGCGCCAGCTGATCGCCGTCCTCGCCGACGAACCCGTGCCCGAGGAGGAGCCCGACGACCTCGGCCGCCCCGATCCGCTCCTCGCCGGTCTCCGGCTGCCCGGCACGGGCGCCGCGACCGGCCTGCACGGCATGGGCGCCTCACACCACGACCAGGGCCACGACCTGGCCGACGTCGTCGGCCAGACCTCGGCACGCACCGCGGTGGAGGTGGCCGCGGCAGGCGCTCACCACCTCTTCCTGGAAGGACCGCCCGGGGCCGGCAAGACCATGCTCGCGGAGCGGCTGCCCGCCGTCCTGCCCCGGCTCGGCAGGCAGGAGTCCCTGGAGGTCACGGCCGTCCACTCGGTGGCGGGCCTGCTCCCGGCGGGCAAACCGCTCATCGACCTCGCCCCCTACTGCGCCCCGCACCACTCGGCGACCATGCAGGCCCTGGTGGGCGGCGGCCCCGGCATCGCGCGGCCCGGCGCCGTCTCGCTGTCCCACCGCGGGGTGCTGTTTCTCGACGAGACCCCCGAGTTCAGCGGCCGGGCTCTCGACGCGCTGCGGCAGCCCCTCGAATCGGGGCATGTGGTGATCGCGCGCAGCGCGGGCGTCGTCCGCTTCCCGGCCCGGTTCCTGATGGTGCTCGCGGCCAACCCGTGTCCCTGCGGCCGCTTCTCGCTGCGGGACACCCTGTGCGAGTGCCCGCCCTCCGCGATCCGCCGCTACCAGGCCCGGCTCTCCGGCCCGCTCCTGGACCGGGTGGACCTGCGGGTCCAGGTGGACGCCGTCACGCGGGAGCAGCTCACCGCGCGCGGCACCCGCGGGGAGTCCACCGCGACTGTCGCCGACCGGGTGCGGGCCGCCCGGGAGCGGGCCGCGGCACGTCTGGCCGGCACCCCGTGGAGCGCCAACAGCGAGGTTCCGGGGCGGGAACTGCGCAGCCGCTGGCACGCGGCGCCCGGCGCCATGGACGAGGCGGAACGCAGCCTGGAGCGCGGTGTCCTGACCGCGCGGGGACTCGACCGGGTGCTGCGCGTCGCCTGGACCGTCGCGGACCTCGCCGGCCACGACCGGCCCGGCGCGACCGATGTCGCCCTGGCCCTGCAACTGCGCACCGGCGTGCCACGGGGCGTGCCTATGGCGATCGGGGCGCCGGCGTGAGCGCCGACCCCGCCGCGGCGGGTGAACTGCTCGCGCGCGTCTTCCTCACCCGGGTCGTCGAGCCGGGCGACGAGGCCGGCGGCCGGTGGGTGCGCCGGTGCGGGCCGCAGGAGGCCGTCAGCCTGCTGCGTGAGGGGGCGCCGCATCCCCCGGGCGTGAGCGAGCGGCGGTGGGCGGGCCTGCTGGCCCGGGCTGAACGGGCCCGGCCCGTCCGTGACCTGGAGGTGGCGCGGGAGGCCGGGGTGCGGTTCGTGTGTCCCGGCGACACCGAGTGGCCGGGCCAGCTCGACGACCTCGGCGACGCGCGGCCCCTGGGCCTGTGGGTGCGCGGCCTGCCGAACCTCAGGATGTGGGCGCTGCGATCGGTGGCGGTCGTCGGCGCCCGCGCCTGCACGGCGTACGGCGCCCACATGGCGGCCGGCCTCGCCGCCCAGCTCGCCGAACACGGATGGGTCGTGGTGTCCGGCGGCGCCTACGGGGTCGACGGGGCCGCCCACCGGGGGGCGCTCGGCGCCGGCGGCGCCACCGTCGCCGTCCTGGCCTGCGGGGTCGACCGGCCCTATCCGCGCGGACACACCGAGCTGCTGAGCAGGATCGCGGAACAGGGTCTGGTGATCGGGGAGTTGCCGCCGGGGGAGCATCCGACCCCGAGCCGGTTCGTCCTGCGGAACCGGGTGATCGCCGCGCTCACCAGGGGAACCGTGGTGGTCGAGGCGGCCCACCGCAGCGGCTCCCTGGTCACCGCGCGGGCCGCCCAGCGTCTGGGACGCCACACCATGGGCGTACCAGGCCCGGTCACCAGCGCCCTGTCCGCGGGCGTGCACGAGCTGCTGCGCGGGGAGGCGGCGCTGGTCACGGACGCGGCGGAGGTCACCGAACTGGTCGGTGACATGGGCGAGCTGGCCCCGGACCGGCGCGGGCCGGTGCTGCCGCGCGACCTGCTCGCCGCCGGCGCCCGGCGGGTCCTCGCCGCCCTGCCGGGCGCTCGCGCGGCACCCGTGGACGAGATCGCGCGCGCTGCCCAGACCACACGGGACGACGCGGTCGCCCGACTGTATGAACTCCGGTCACTCGGTTACGTCGAACGACACGGCGACGGCTGGAAGTTGACACGCCAGGCGGTGATCTCGGTCCGCGGTGATCGCGGTCGGTGCGGACCGGACCTGTTCGGCCGTCCGGGGGAACCCGGACGCCCTTGAGAAATCACGGAGTTGGTGTCATCCGGTGATCACACCCGTCGACCACCGCACCCCGGCGAAGCGCCCGGCGGACGTCGTCCGTGCGTGCGGTGTGGGCCGCCCTTCGCTCACCGCGACGCCCCAGTCACGCTACGCTCACCTGAATTCAGGCGCACACCGGCGATACCCCACCAGACCGACAGCTCACCCAGCCACCACCACTTCGCAGCAGAAACGGCACAAGGCGACGAATGCCCCAGCACACCTCCGGGTCCGACCGGGCGGCGATCCCCGCAGCCGCCCGTGACGGTGGCAGCGTGCGGCCGCCCGCTCCCTCGACACTCGACGAGCTGTGGCGGTCGTACAAGTCGACGGGGGACGAGCGGCTGCGCGAGCAGCTGATCCTGCACTACTCGCCGCTCGTCAAGTACGTGGCCGGCCGGGTGAGCGTGGGTCTGCCGCCCAACGTCGAGCAGGCCGACTTCGTCTCCTCCGGGGTGTTCGGGCTGATCGACGCGATCGAGAAGTTCGACATCGGCCGGGAGATCAAGTTCGAGACGTACGCGATCACCCGGATCCGGGGCGCGATGATCGACGAGCTGCGGGCGCTGGACTGGATCCCGCGGTCCGTGCGGCAGAAGGCGCGCAACGTGGAGCGGGCCTACGCCACGCTGGAGGCGCGGCTGCGGCGGACCCCCAGCGAGAGCGAGGTGGCGTCCGAGATGGGCATCGCGGTGGAGGAACTCCACGCCGTGTTCAGCCAGTTGTCGCTGGCGAACGTGGTGGCCCTGGAGGAGCTGCTGCACGTCGGGGGCGAGGGCGGGGACCGGCTCAGCCTGATGGACACGCTGGAGGACACCGCCGCCGACAACCCCGTGGCGGTGGCCGAGGACCGGGAACTGCGGCGGTTCCTGGCCCGGGCGATCAACACCCTGCCCGAGCGGGAGAAGACCGTGGTCACGCTGTACTACTACGAGGGCCTCACCCTCGCCGAGATCGGCAACGTACTGGGCGTGACCGAGAGCCGGGTGAGCCAGATCCACACCAAGTCGGTGCTGCAACTGCGGGCGAAGCTGGCGAGTTTTGGTCGCTGACAGGGCTGGGGTCGGGGGCTCGGGCTGCGCCGGGACGAGCCAGGAGCGGACCGGACTGGGCCCGAGCCCGGAAGGCCCGGCGGGATGCGGGTGGGGCTTCGGGTCGGGGGAGTGGCTCCCGTCGGCAAGGCTCCGTCCGTACAGTGGACGGCGTGCCAAGGATTCGAGCGGCCTCCGTGGCCGAGCACCGGTCGATGCAGCGAGCCGCCCTGCTGGACGCGGCCCGTGCCCTGTTGTCCGAGGGCGGGACGGAGGCGCTGACCTTCCCGGCCCTCGCCGAGCGGACGGGGCTCGCCCGGTCGTCGGTCTACGAGTACTTCCGGTCCCGCGCCGCCGTGGTCGAGGAACTGTGCGAGGTCGACTTCCCGGTGTGGGCCGACGAGGTCTCGGCGGCGATGGAGCGGGCGGACTCGCCCGAGGGCAGGGTTGAGGCGTACGTGCGCCGGCAGCTCGCCCTGGTCGGGGACCGGCGGCACCGGGCCGTGGTGGCGATCTCCGCGAGCGAACTCGACGCGGGTGCCCGGGACAAGATCAGGGCCGCGCACGGAGCGCTGGTGGCGCTGATCGTCGAGGCGCTCGGCGAGATGGGCCACGCGGAACCGCGGCTGGCGGCGATGCTGCTCCAGGGCGTGGTCGACGCCGCCGTACGACGGATCGAGCTGGGGGCGGCGGAGGATCCTGGGACGATCACCGAGGCGGCAGTCGGCATGGCCCTACGGGGCGTGCGGGGCTGACGCGCACCGGTCTCCGTGCTCATCGCGCGACGCCGACGCGCACCGGTCTCCGCGTTCATCGTGTGGGGTTGACGTGAGCCGGCCCGCGCCCTGATCGCGCGGGGTTGACGTGAGCCGGCCCGCGCCCTGATCGTGCGGGGCTGACGTGAGTCGCCCTGCGCGCTCATCGTGTGGGGCCGACGCGCGCCGGTGTCCGCACTCATCGCGCGGGGCTGACGTGAGCCGGCCCGCCGCCCTGATCGTGCGGGGCTGACGTGAGTCGCCCTGCGCGCTCATCGTGTGGGGCTGAGGCGGACCGGTCTCCGCGCTCATCGCGCGGGGCTGACGTGAGCCGCCAAGCCCCCGCGCCCTGATCGTGCGGGGCTGACGTGAGTCGCCCTGCGCGCTCATCGTGTGGGGCCGACGCGGACCGGTCTCCGCGCTCGTCGTGCGGGGTTGTGCCGGCGGGCCGTCGCTCCGGTGGGCAGCGGGACGCCGAGCACCGGCAGCAGGCGTGACGGGCCGGACCGCAGCAGCCACGGAGGCAGCACGGACAGCGGGTCGAGGTAGGCCCTGCCCCTGAGCAGGCCCCAGTGCACACAGGCGGCCGGGCAGTGCGAGCCCCTGGCCTCCACCGTGCCGAGTTCCTCTCCCGCCGCCACCTCCTGCCCCTTGCGCACGGCCGCCAGCACCGGTTCGTAGGTCGTCCGCAGCGGTGGGGCGCCCGTGCCCGCCAGCTCCACCGACACCACCCCCTTTCCGGCCACCCGGCCCGCGAAGGAGACCCGGCCCGCCGCCACCGCCCGTACCGGAGTTCCGGCGGGCGCCGCCAGATCCACCCCGCGGTGGCCCCGGGCGTACACCGTCGCCGGCGGCTCCCAGCCGCGCAGGATCACCGGGCGCATGCCCACCGGCCACCCGCGGCCGACCTGCGGAACCGGTTCGGCGGGTGCCGCACGCCGGCCGGCCGGCTCCCAGGCCGGTCCGCCCCCGCCGCTCCCGTGAGCGGCCGCCGAGGTGATCAGCACCGCCGCCACCAGCAACGATCCCGGCCCTCTCCCCATCCGTCGCTTGACTCGCATGCGAGAACCGTCCCGCAGCCGTACCCGGATCGACCGGTGGCTGTGGATTACTCCCGGGTTGTGGACAGCGGCGTCACCCGGGGGCCCGCGGGTCCCGTACACTTCTTCTGGCGATCCGGGTCACCGGGTCGACTTCGCACGCCCCGGCATCGGGTCGGTTTCCGGCCGGTGTCTGCGCCCCTCGGTCCTTCGTGGCACGGCGCATGCGGGCGTCAGGCGTGAGTGCCGTCCGGCACCCGCGGCACAACCGAGAACACCAAGGAGAACGGCCATGGCCGTCGTCACGATGCGGGAGCTGCTGGAAAGCGGCGTCCACTTCGGTCACCAGACCCGTCGCTGGAACCCGAAGATGAAGCGCTTCATCTTCACCGAGCGCAACGGCATCTACATCATCGACCTGCTCCAGTCGCTGTCGTACATCGACCGCGCCTACGAGTTCGTCAAGGAGACCGTCGCCCACGGCGGCACGGTCATGTTCGTCGGCACGAAGAAGCAGGCGCAGGAGGCCATCGCCGAGCAGGCCACCCGCGTCGGCATGCCCTACGTCAACCAGCGCTGGCTGGGCGGCATGCTCACCAACTTCTCGACCGTCTACAAGCGCCTTCAGCGCCTGAAGGAGCTCGAGCTCATCGACTTCGAGGACGTCGCCGCGTCCGGTCTGACCAAGAAGGAGCTTCTCGTGCTCTCGCGCGAGAAGGCCAAGCTGGAGAAGACCCTCGGTGGTATCCGCGAGATGTCCAAGGTGCCCAGCGCCGTCTGGATCGTGGACACCAAGAAGGAGCACATCGCGGTCGGTGAGGCCCGGAAGCTCAACATTCCGGTCGTCGCCATCCTCGACACCAACTGCGACCCCGACGAGGTCGACTACAAGATCCCGGGCAACGACGACGCGATCCGCTCCGTCACCCTGCTCACCCGTGTGATCGCCGACGCGGTCGCCGAGGGCCTCATCTCCCGCTCCGGTGTCGCCACCGAGGGCAAGGGTGACAAGGCCGCGGGCGAGCCGCTGGCCGCCTGGGAGCGCGACCTGCTCGAGGGCGAGAAGAAGGCCGACGACGCCGAGGCCCCCGCCGCCGAGGCCGCTGCCGAGGCGCCGGCCGAGACCGAGGCTGCGGCTGAGGCCCCCGCCGAGGCGCCGGCCGAGACCGAGGCTGCCGCTGAGGCCCCCGCTGAGGCTCCGGCCGAGGCCGCTGCCGAGGCTCCCGCCGCGGACGCCGAGCAGGCCTGACACCTCATCGCTTCAGGTCAGTGAACGGCGGGGGCCGCGAAGCCCCCGCCGTTCGGCCCGTAGATCTTCAGACTTCGAGAGAGATTCCAGGAATCATGGCGAACTACACCGCCGCCGACGTCAAGAAGCTCCGTGAGCTCACCGGCGCCGGCATGATGGACTGCAAGAAGGCGCTGGACGAGGCCGAGGGCGTCGTCGACAAGGCCGTCGAGGCGCTTCGTATCAAGGGCCAGAAGGGCGTCGCCAAGCGCGAGGGCCGCTCCGCCGAGAACGGCGCCGTGGTCTCCATCATCGCTGACGACAACACCTCCGGCGTCCTGGTCGAGCTGAAGTGCGAGACGGACTTCGTCGCCAAGGGCGAGAAGTTCCAGGCCGTCGCCAACGCGATCGCCGAGCACGTCGCCAAGACCTCCCCGGCCGACCTCGAGGCGCTGCTCGCGTCCGAGATCGAGGCCGGCAAGACCGTGCAGGCGTTCGTCGACGAGGCCAACGCCAACCTGGGCGAGAAGATCGTCCTGGACCGCTTCGCGCAGTACACCGACGGCTACGTGACGGCGTACATGCACCGCACGATGCCCGACCTGCCGCCGCAGATCGGTGTCCTCGTCGAGCTGGACAAGCCGAACGCCGAGGTCGCCCGCGGCATCGCCCAGCACATCGCCGCCTTCGCGCCGAAGTACCTCGCCAAGGAGGACGTGCCGGCCGACGTCGTCGAGTCCGAGCGCCGCATCGCCGAGGAGACCACCCGCGCCGAGGGCAAGCCCGAGGCCGCCCTGCCGAAGATCGTCGAGGGTCGCCTCAACGGCTTCTTCAAGGACGCCACGCTGCTCGGCCAGCCGTACGCGCTCGACAACAAGAAGTCCGTCCAGAAGGTCCTGGACGAGGCGGGTGTCACCCTGAAGCGCTTCACGCGCATCAAGGTCGGCATCTGAGTCCGTACCGCGATCGGCGCGCGATCCCCGGCGGAAGCCCGCTAGGGTCGACAGCAGTCGTCCGGGTACGCCGTCGCACACGCGCGTGCGGCGGACGACAGCAGATCTGACGAGGAGGCCATTGCCGCGCATGGGATGCGAACACCCCACCGGCAATGGCCTTCTTCGTATGTGCACCATGAGGAGAACGCCATGACCACCAAGGCCCAGAAGAGCGACGACGGCAAAGTACGCGGCCGGTTTCTGCTGAAGCTGTCCGGAGAGGCCTTCTCCGGTGGCGGGGGCCTGGGCGTGGACCCCGACGTGGTGCACAAGATCGCCCGCGAGATCGCGGCCGTCGTGCGGGACGGCGCGGAGATCGCGGTCGTCATCGGCGGCGGCAACTTCTTCCGCGGTGCCGAACTCCAGCAGCGCGGCATGGACCGGGCCCGCTCCGACTACATGGGCATGCTCGGCACGGTGATGAACTGCCTCGCCCTCCAGGACTTCCTGGAGAAGGAGGGCATCGACAGCCGGGTGCAGACCGCCATCACCATGGGCCAGGTCGCCGAGCCGTACATCCCGCTGCGTGCCGTGCGCCACCTGGAGAAGGGCCGCGTCGTCATCTTCGGTGCCGGCATGGGCATGCCCTACTTCTCCACCGACACCACCGCCGCCCAGCGCGCCCTGGAGATCGACGCCGAGGCCCTGCTGATGGGCAAGAACGGTGTGGACGGGGTCTACGACTCCGACCCGAAGACCAACCCGGAAGCCGTCAAGTTCGACTCGCTCAGCTACGGCGAGGTCATCACCCGCGACCTCAAGGTCGCCGACATGACCGCCATCACGCTGTGCCGTGACAACAAGCTGTCGATCCTGGTCTTCGAGCTTCTGGCGGAGGGCAATATCGCCCGCGCCGTCAGGGGTGAGAAGATCGGCACGCTTGTGGGTGACCAGGGCAGCCGGGACTGACCGGTGCACCACCCCGTCCGCCCTGCGACACCTGTCCGTGGCGCAACACCAGGACGGCGGACGGACCCTGACCGGGGGATGGACAATGTCCTGACGGTCGGGAACCGTGCAGGAAGAAGACGCGACGCAGCCGGCCGCCGCCCCGTAGCGGAACCGCAGCCGGGCCTACTCAAGACACGCAGGAGCAAGTGGTGATCGAAGAGACCCTCCTCGAGGCCGAGGAGAAGATGGAGAAGGCCGTCGTGGTCGCCAAGGAGGACTTCGCCGCGATCCGCACCGGCCGTGCGCACCCGGCGATGTTCAACAAGATCGTGGCCGACTACTACGGTGCGCCGACGCCGATCAACCAGCTGGCCTCGTTCTCCGTGCCGGAGCCGCGCATGGCGGTCGTGACCCCGTTCGACAAGAGCGCGCTGCGCAACATCGAGCAGGCGATCCGCGACTCGGACCTCGGCGTCAACCCGAGCAACGACGGCAACATCATCCGGGTGGTGTTCCCCGAGCTCACCGAGGAGCGCCGCCGCGACTACATCAAGGTCGCCAAGAGCAAGGGCGAGGACGCCAAGGTGTCCATCCGCGCCGTGCGCCGCAAGGCCAAGGACGCCATCGACAAGCTGATCAAGGACGGCGAGGTCGGCGAGGACGAGGGCCGCCGCGCGGAGAAGGAGCTCGACGACACCACCGCGAAGTACGTCGCCCAGGTGGACGAGCTGCTCAAGCACAAGGAATCGGAGCTGCTCGAGGTCTGATGAACGACTCTTCCTGGGGAGCGCCGCCACAAGCCGGGTACTGGGGGCCGTCCGAGCGGGGGCCTGTCCAGGGGGCCGCCCCGGCGGGTCCCGCATACGATGCGCATGACGCGCAGCACACTCGCCCCATGCCCATCGTGCCCGACGTACCCGCGACCGGCGGGAACCAGGATGACGATCGGGGGGCCGCTCGGCTGAGCGGCCCCTTGTTCCGCGACGAACCGCCGCGGCCGCGGCCGTACGACTCACAGCGGACTCCGTCGTACGACCCGCCGCAGGCCCACTCCCACGGGCCCTACGACACGCCGCAGGCGCAGCCCTACGGGGCGGTGCCGCAGAATCCGGAGCCCATGCCCGACGCCTCGCAGCCGGCGCCCGCACCCGCGCCGCAGAAGAAGAGCGCGGGCCGGGACCTGGGCGCGGCCATAGGCGTCGGGGTCGGACTCGGCGCGGTGATCGTCGCGTCCCTGTTCGTGGTGAAGGCCGTGTTCGTCGGTGTGATCGCGGTCGCCGTCGTGGTGGGACTCTGGGAGCTCACCAGCCGGCTGGAGGAGCGCAAGGGCATCAAGGCGCCCCTCGTCCCGCTCGCGGTCGGCGGCGCGGCGATGGTGGTCGCCGGTTACGTGCGCGGCGCCGAGGGCGCCTGGGTGGCGATGGCGCTCACCGCCCTTGCCGTCCTGGTGTGGCGGATGACGGAGCCGCCGGAGGGCTACCTCAAGGACGTCACGGCGGGCGTCTTCGCGGCCTTCTACGTCCCCTTCCTCGCCACCTTCGTCGCGATGATGCTGACGGCCGACGACGGACCGTGGCGTGTCCTGACGTTCCTGCTGCTCACGGTGGTCAGCGACACCGGCGCCTACGCCGTCGGCTGGCGCTTCGGCAAGCACAAGCTGGCCCCGCGCATCAGCCCCGGCAAGACCCGCGAGGGCCTGGTCGGCGCGGTCGCGTTCGCGATGGTGGCGGGTGCGCTGTGCCTGCAGTTCCTCATCGACGACGGTGCCTGGTGGCAGGGTCTGGTGCTGGGCCTCGCGGTCGCGGCCAGCGCCACCCTCGGGGACCTCGGCGAGTCGATGATCAAGCGGGACCTCGGCATCAAGGACATGGGCACGCTGCTGCCGGGACACGGCGGCATCATGGACCGCCTGGACTCCCTGCTGCCCACGGCGCCGGTGGTGTGGCTGCTGCTGGTGCTGTTCGTCGGCTCCGGCTGACGGTCCCGCCGGCCGTCCGCGTACGCGTGCGGGAGCCCCCGCCCTCGTCCCGAGGGCGGGGGCTCCCGCGTCTCACGCACAGGTACGGGTGGCACCCGTCACGACGTGCAGACGTCCCGGAGCTCGTCGGCCGCGGCGTCGACCTTGCCGGAGCCGGGCTTCTCGCCGTTCAGGACGGCCCTGTCGTAGTCCGAGATCGCCCGGTCGAGGTCCTTGACGGCCCGGTCGGCCTCATCGCTTCCCGCACCGTCGTTCGCGGCGTCGATCCTGGCCGGATTCTCCCGGATGGTGGCGATGGACCCGCCGGTCCTCGACGGGTCGCGGGCCGCGTCCAGCCCGGCCTCGCGCATGGCCTTCAGGCTGTCGGCGATCGTGCGGTGATCGGCGCCGCAGTCCAGCGAGGTGTCGGCGCCCTCGCAGCCGGTGGTCAGCCCGACGATCGGTCCTACGGCGGCCACGGCGGTGGTCAGGGCGGCGATACGGCGTCGGCGGTTCGCGGCCATGGGTGTTCCCTTTCTCAGGGCGGATGGGGCGGATGGGGCGGATGGGGCGGATGGGGCGGACGGGGCGGACGGGGCGGATGGGCGGTGGACGGGCCGCGCCGGTGGAACGCCCCACGGCTTTGACGATCCGGCCCCCGCCCCCGCCACCACGAGGGGCCGGCCTCCCGGACCGGGGGTGTAGCCGGCTGCACCACCGCCCCGCCCCCCTGTCGGGGAACCCGATCGCGGCGAGCGGCGAAGTACGGGTGTGAGCCCGAGAAGCAAAGCGTTCGAACCGGCGAAAGGAGGCCCCGATGACCGTCGAACCCGGCGTCAGGCTGGGGCAGGACAGTGACGCCTCGATGGTCGAACGGTCGTGGGAGCAGCCCGAGGTGTTCGCCGTGCTGTTCGACCGCCATGCCGACGCCGTCCACCGCTACGCGGCGCGCCGGCTCGGCGCGGAAGCAGGCGAGGACGTCATGGCGGAGACGTTCACCACCGCGTTCCAGCAGCGGTTCCGGTACAACACGGAGCTGGCCGACGCCCGCCCCTGGCTGTTCGGCATCGCCACCAACCTCGTGGGCCGCCACCGGCGCGCCGAGGCCCGCCGGCTCAGGGCGCTCGCACGACTGCCGACGGCCGCCCCCGGCGCCCAGGCCGAGGAGACGGTCGCGGACCGGGTGGCGGCGCGGGTCAGCGCACACGCGGTGCGTACTGAACTCGCCGGTGCGCTGGCCCGGTTGCCCGCCCGGCACCGGGACGTGCTGCTGCTGGTCGCCTGGGGCGGCCTCGGCTACGAGGAGGTCGCCCGTGCCCTCGGCGTGCCGGTGGGGACGGTCCGGTCACGGCTGCACCGGGCTCGCAGACATGTCCGTGAGGCATTGGGTGGATCCGATCCGACCGCTCTCCGAGAGGAACCCGACGATGAATGAGATCGAACTGCTCAGGGAATGGGACGCGGACGTCCCGCCGCTCGCGGACAATGCCCGGGTCCGCACACGCGCCCGCCTCCACCAGGTGATGGTGGCGCCCGCCGCCCCGACGGTCGTCGCCCGCCGTCCGCTGCTGCGGATCGGGGTGGCCTGCGTCGCCGCCGCGGCGGTCACCGCGACCGTGGTGGTCGCGCGGGACACGGGGTCCTCGCCGCAGGTGCGGACGGTGAGCGCGAGCACCGTGCTGCGCGGGGCGGCGGCCGAGGAGCGCCGGCTGGAGAAGCCGCTCGAGCCGCGTGACGACCAGTTCGTCTACACGAAGGAGGTCATCAGGGAGACCCCGGCCGGAGGGGGCTCCACCAGGACGTACGTCGACGAGAGCTGGAGTTCGGTCGACGGCTCCCAGAGGTCCTACGTCAGCGAACTGGGCCGCGCCCAGTGGGTCCCGGTGGACCAGCCCGGGCAGAGCAGCTGGCCGCCCAGAAGGTGGTCGGAGCTGAAGCGGCTGCCCACCGACCCGGACAGGCTGACGGTCACCCTGCGCGACATGGGGGGGAAACCGGACTTCGGCCGGCCGACGAGGGCCGACGAGTGGCCGATGATCCATGTCTTCCTCTCCGGCCTGCTCCGCGCGCCCGTGCTGCCGAAGGGTCTGCGCCCCGCGGCGTTCGAGGCGCTGGCCACGGTGCCGGGGATCAAGGTGCTGCCGGGCCGGACGGACGGCGGGGGCCGGGCGGGCATCGGCGTCCAGTACGTCGGCGGGCCCGGTACTCCCTGGGCGGACGGTGGGCCGGTCCTGGTCTTCGACGCGAGGACCTACCGGTACCTGGGGATGCACGACCGGCGCACAGCGGGGAGCGAGACGTACGAACAGTGGTCGTACGTGGCCGCCGACGCCGTCGTCGACCGGGTGCGGCAACGCCCCTGACCGACCGCGCCCGCACCGCACGGCGCCCGGCATGACACCGGGCGCCGTGCGTTTCCGTGGCGGAGGGCGTGGGCGTGGATCGCGGTGTGCTCGGGCCGCCCTCCGGGCCGTCTGTGCACCGCCTCCGGGTCGCCACCGGATTCCGGCGACGAACCCGTATGACCAGCCGCGATCACCCCCGGCCGCCGGGCCCCCGGGGCACCCCGTTCGATCTGCGACACTGGTACGGCCATGCCTAAGCCCGGAGAACTCACATTCGTCGCCCCCCGCGGAGCCCAGAAGCCGCCGCGGCACCTTGCTGATCTCACGCCCGCCGAGCGCAAGGAAGCCGTCGCCGCCATCGGCGAGAAGCCGTTTCGCGCCAAGCAGCTGTCGCAGCACTACTTCGCGCGGTACGCGCACGACCCGGAGCAGTGGACCGACATCCCGGCCGGCTCGCGCGGCAAGCTGCGGGAGGCGTTGCTGCCGGAGCTGATGTCGGTCGTGCGGCATCTGTCGACCGACCAGGACACCACCCGCAAGACGCTGTGGAAGCTGTTCGACGGGACGCTCGTCGAGTCGGTGCTCATGCGCTACCCGGACCGGGTCACCATGTGCATCAGCTCCCAGGCGGGCTGCGGGATGAACTGCCCGTTCTGCGCGACGGGGCAGGCGGGGCTCGACCGGAACCTGTCCACCGCCGAGATCGTGCACCAGATCGTGGACGGCATGCGGGCCCTGCGCGAGGGCGAGATCCCCGGCGGCCCGGCGCGGCTGTCCAACATCGTGTTCATGGGCATGGGCGAGCCCCTCGCCAACTACAACAGGGTGGTCGGCTCGATCCGCCGGCTCACCGACCCCGAGCCCGACGGGCTGGGGCTGTCCCAGCGCGGGATCACCGTCTCGACGGTCGGGCTCGTCCCGGCGATCCACCGTTTCGCCGACGAGGGCTTCAAGTGCCGGCTCGCGATCTCGCTGCACGCGCCGGACGACGAGCTGCGCGACACCCTCGTCCCCGTGAACACGCGGTGGAAGGTGCGCGAGGTGCTGGACGCCGGATGGGAGTACGCCGCCAAGTCGGGGCGCCGGCTGTCCATCGAGTACGCGCTGATCCGGGACATCAACGACCAGGCGTGGCGCGGTGACCGGCTCGGCCGGCTGCTCAAGGGCAAGCCGGTGCACGTCAACCTCATCCCGCTGAACCCGACTCCGGGGTCCAAGTGGACCGCCTCGCGGCCCGAGGACGAGAAGGCGTTCGTCGAGGCGATCGCCGGGCACGGTGTACCGGTGACCGTCCGGGACACCCGTGGTCAGGAGATCGACGGGGCGTGCGGTCAGCTCGCCGCGACCGAGCGGTAGTCTGAGCGGGTCAGGACAACTTCATACTCATCTTCATATTCCGACAGGGGAGCGCCACAGCGCTGAGAGTGCGGGACAGACCGCAGACCCTCTGAACCTCGCCCAGGTCATTCTGGGTAGGAAGTTCGGTCATCACTCAAGCTGTTGCGCCCTGCCCGCGACCTTCTGCCGGTCCGGGCGGGGCCGCGTCTCTTCCTGGTCAGCCAGGAGGAATCAGTGAGCACCACAGGGAAGTTCACGGCCGCGGCCGTCGGGCTGGGCCTCGCCGCGCTGCCCGCGCTCACCGCCTGCGGGTCGTCGTCCGGTTCGGGCGACAGCGGCTCGGGCTCCGGGTCCCACACCGTGACGCTCGTCAGCCACGACTCGTGGGCCGTCTCCAAGAGCGTCCTCGCGGACTTCGAGAAGCGGTCCGGCTACACCGTGCGCGTCCTCAAGGACGGCGACGCCGGGCAGGCCGTCAACAAGGCGATCCTCACCAAGGACCACCCGCAGGGCGACGTCTTCTTCGGCGTCGACAACACGCTGCTGTCGCGGGCGCTCGACAACGGCCTGTTCCAGCCTTACGAGGCGAAGGGCGCCGGCCAGGTCAAGGCGGAGTACCGCGTCGACGGGGACAAGCACCGGGTCACGCCCATCGACACCGGCGACATCTGCGTCAACTATGACAAGGGCTGGTTCAGCGCGCACAAGCTGACGCCGCCCGCCTCCTTCGCCGACCTGGTCAAGCCGGCGTACAAGAACCTCCTCGTCACCGAGAACGCCTCCACCTCCTCACCCGGCCTCGGCTTCCTGCTCGGCACCGCCGCCTCCTACGGCGACGGCGGCTGGGAGGGGTACTGGAAGAAGCTGAAGGCCAACGGCGTCAAGGTCGTCGACGGCTGGGAGCAGGCCTACAACGAGGAGTTCTCCGGCTCGGCCGGCGGAAAGAAGGCCAAGGCCGACCGGCCGCTGGTGGTGTCCTACGCCTCCTCGCCGCCCGCCGAGGTCATCTACGCCGACCCCCGGCCCGCCACCGCGCCGACCGGAGTCGCGGCCGGCACCTGCTTCCGCCAGACCGAGTACGCGGGGCTGCTGAGCAACGCGGGCAACACCAAGGGCGGCAAGGCGCTCCTCGACTTCCTGCTCACCGAGGAGTTCCAGGAGGACATGCCGCTCAACATGTTCGTCTACCCCGTGCGGGAGGGCGCCCGGGTGCCGGCGGAGTTCACCAAGTACGGTCCGCAGGCCGCGCACCCCGAGACCATGGACCCGGCCGCCATCGCCGGCCACCGCGACCAGTGGGTCAAGTCGTGGACCTCACTCGTACTGAAGTAGCCAGGGCCGCCGCCGCCCGGCGCGGGAGCGCGGCCCGGCTCGGCCTCATGGTCGTGCCGGTCGCGTTCTTCGCGGTCTTCTTCGCCTACCCCGTCGCCGCGATCGTCGCGCGCGGCCTGCACGTCGGCGGGGTGTGGCGGCTCGGCCGCGTCGGGGACGTACTGGCGCAGCCCGACATCCGGCACGTCCTGTGGTTCACCACCTGGCAGGCGCTCGCCTCCACCGCGCTCACCCTGCTGGTCGCGCTGCCCGGCGCGTACGTCTTCGCCCGCCTCGACTTCCCCGGCAAGCAGGTGCTGCGGGCCGTGGTGACCGTGCCGTTCGTGCTGCCCACGGTCGTCGTCGGTACGGCGTTCCTGGCGCTCGTCGGCCGCGGCGGACTGCTGGACGAGCTGTGGGGCGTACGGCTGGACACCACCGTGTGGGCGATCCTGCTCGCGCACGTCTTCTTCAACTACGCGGTCGTCGTACGGACCGTCGGCGGGCTGTGGGCGCAGCTCGACCCGCGGCAGGAGGAGGCGGCGCGGATGCTCGGCGCCTCACGGGCGGCGGCCTGGCGGCGGGTGACCCTGCCGGCGCTCGGGCCCGCCGTGGCCGCCGCCGCGCTCATGGTGTTCCTGTTCACCTTCACGTCCTTCGGCGTGGTGCAGATCCTCGGCGGGCCCACCTTCTCGACGCTGGAGGTGGAGATCTACCGGCAGACCTCGGAGATCTTCGACCTGTCCACGGCCGCCGTGCTGACACTGATCCAGTTCGCGGCGGTGGGCGCCGTCCTCGCCCTGCACGCCTGGACCGTACGGCGGCGGGAGACGGCCCTGCGGCTGGTGGACGCCTCGCTGACCGCGCGCCGGCCGCGCGGGGCCGGACAGTGGGCGCTGCTCGGTGGCGTCCTCGTGTCCGTCGCCGCCTTGCTGGTGCTGCCGCTGGCCGTACTGGTGCGGCGCTCCCTCGACGCACCGGACTTCGGCTACTACCGGGCGCTGACCAGCGACGACGGCGGGCTCTTCCTCGTCGCCCCGATCGAGGCGATCGGCAACTCGCTGGAGTACGCCGCCGTCGCCACCGCGATCGCCGTGCTGGTCGGCGCGCTCGCCGCCGTCGCGCTGACCCGGCGGGACGCGGGCCGGCTCGTGCGGGGGTTCGACGCGCTGCTGATGCTGCCGCTCGGGGTGTCGGCGGTGACCGTCGGCTTCGGCTTCCTGATCGCGCTCGACGAGCCCCCCCTCGACCTGCGGTCGTCGTGGATCCTGGTGCCGCTCGCGCAGGCGCTGGTCGGGGTCCCCTTCGTCGTACGGACCATGCTGCCCGTGCTGCGGGCCGTGGACGGGCGGCTGCGGGAGGCGGCGGCGGTGCTCGGGGCGTCGCCGTGGCGGGTGTGGCGCGAGGTCGACCTGCCGATGGTGCGGCGGGCGCTGCTGATCGCCGCCGGGTTCGCGTTCGCGGTGTCGCTCGGGGAGTTCGGGGCGACGGTGTTCATCGCGCGGCCCGACAACCCCACGCTGCCGGTCGCGGTGGCGCGGCTGCTGGGCCGGGCCGGTGAACTCAACTACGGGCAGGCGATGGCCCTTTCGACGATTCTGATGGTGGTGTGCGCGGTGGCGCTGCTGGTGCTGGAGCGGCTGCGGACCGACCGGACGGGGGAGTTCTGATGCTGCTGGGGCTCGAGGACGCGACCGTGCGGTTCGGCGGGCGGGCGGTGCTGGACGCCGTCGGCCTGGGGGTCGCCGAGCACGAGGTCGTCTGCGTGCTCGGGCCCAGCGGCAGCGGGAAGTCGACGCTGCTGCGGGCGGTCGCGGGACTGCAACCCCTGGACTGCGGGCGGGTGGTGCTCGACGGGCGGGACCAGACGGGTGTGCCCGCGCACCGGCGGGGTGTCGGCCTGATGTTCCAGGACCACCAGTTGTTCCCGCAGCGGGACGTGGCCGGCAACGTCGCGTTCGGACTGCGCATGCACCGGGCGCCGAAGGGCGAACAGCGGGCGCGGGTGGAGGAGTTGCTGGACCTGGTCGGGCTGCCGGGGGCCGGCCCGCGGGCCGTCGCCTCCCTGTCCGGCGGGGAACAGCAGCGCGTGGCGCTGGCCCGGGCCCTCGCGCCCCGGCCCCGGTTGCTGATGCTGGACGAGCCGCTCGGGCAGCTCGACCGCTCGCTGCGGGAGCGCCTGGTGGTCGAACTGCGCGACCTCTTCGCCGCGTTGGGCACGACGGTGCTGGCGGTGACGCACGACCAGGGTGAGGCGTTCGCGCTGGCCGACCGGGTGGTGGTGATGCGGGACGGCCGGATCGCCCAGTCCGGGACGCCCCTCGAGGTCTGGCAACGGCCCGCCGACGAGTTCGTGGCCCGCTTCCTCGGCTTCGACAACGTGGTCGAGGCGACGGTTGCCGGCGAGGTGGCCGGGACCCCCTGGGGCAAGCTGCCGGCCCCGGCGGACGCGCCGCAGGGCCCCCACACCCTGCTGGTGCGCCCCGCGGGCGTACGGCTGGTCCCGCCGGGCGAGGGCCTGCCCTGTACGGTGACCGCCCGCACGTTCAGGGGCACCCATGTCGCCGTCCGTCTGCGCCCGAAGGACGCGCCCCCGCTGGAGGCGGCCTGCCCGCTGCGCACGGCACCGGAGGTCGGCGACCCGGTCGGAGTGGAGTTCGACCCGACGGAGATCGTCGTCCTCGGCTGACGGCCGAGAGTCCGGCAGCCGAACGGCCCGCCCCCGGTGTGGGGGCGGGCCGTCGCGGTGTGGCCTGGGTCAGCGGGAGGTGCCGCGCCGGCGGAGGCCGAAGAAGACCGCGCCGCCGCCGAGGGCGACGAGGGCGATCGCGATACCGGCGATCAGGCCGGTGTTGGAGTTCGCACCGGTCTCGGCGAGGTGGGAGTCACCGGCCGCGGGCGACGGGGCGTTGCTGGAGGTGTCGGCGGGGGCGGTGCTCCCGCTCTCCGACGCCGACGGGGTCGGCGACTTCGACTCCCCGGCCGGGGTCGACGCGGACTCCGACGGCGACGGCTTGCCCGTCGGGGTCGGGGTCGGGGTCGGGGTGCCGGTCTCCTCCGCCTCGCAGGCGGTGGACGGGGTGGTCAGGTTCGGACTGATGTCCTTGTCGACCTGCTTGCCGGCGAGGACGTGGATGCGGTAGACCGCGTTCGGCTTCCAGTTCTCGGTGAAGGTGATGGTGACACCCTCACGCGAGCCCTTGATCTCCTGCTCGCCCACCTTCTTCACGTCGGCGCCGTTGTTCTCGAGGAACACGGTGACGGTGGCGGGGGTGCGGGAGGCGTCCTTGTCGGTGACGGTGATGACACCGTTGGCGCCGTCGCACGTGGCTTCGGCGGAGAACTCACTGATGTTGCAGGCGAGCGCCTGTCCGGCGACACCGAGCGCGAGCGCGGCCGAGGCGGAGGCGACACCGAGGATGCGCACGGAACGACGTGCGGTGCGACGAGTTATGGACACGTTTGCCCTTCACGGGATGCGCAACTGAGGGGGGTCTCAGGGGGAGATGACGCGGCTTGAGGTGAGGCGTCACCACCCCCAGCAGTCTCACAGGTCTATAAGCGTTCCATAAGCAATGTCAACGAATATGCCGCTCAAGTGCCCTGGCTTTGCCTGCTTATTAACCACCGAGACGTTTCAACGCCTCGGGCGCCTCCTCGATTCGGTCAACGAGGGCGATACGGGACTCCATCGCCCGCTCCCGGGCCAGCGCCCGCAGAAGCGGCCACGCGGGCAGCCGTTCCGTCCAGTGCGCACGGTCGACGAGGACCATCGGAGTCGGCTCGCCGCGCGACTCGTAGTAGTTCGGCGTCGCGTTGTCGAAGATCTCCTGCACGGTGCCGGCGGCGCCCGGCAGGAAGACCACACCGGCGTTGGACCGGGCCAGCAGGCCGTCCTCGCGGGTGGCGTTGGCGAAGTACTTGGCGATGTCGGAGGCGAAGGCGTTCGGCGGCTCGTGGCCGTAGAACCAGGTGGGGATGCCCACCGAGGAGCCACCGCCCGGCCATTGGGCGCGGACGTCGAAGGCGGCGCGCGCCCAGTCGGAGACCGACGGACGGAACGAAGGTGCCTTGGCCAGCAGTTGGAGGGCGTCGCGCAGCATGCCCTCCTCGAACGGGGCCGCGTACGCGCCGAGGTTCGCCGCCTCCATGGCGCCGGGACCACCCCCGGTGGCCACCGTGAAGCCGGAGCGGGCCAGTTCACGGCCGAGCCGGGCGGCGCCCGCGTACTCCCGCGTGCCGCGCTCCATCGCGTGCCCGCCCATGACGCCCACCACCCGCGCGCCGGCGAGGAGTTCGTCGAGCGCGTCGGAGACGGCGTCGTCGTGGATCGAGCGGAGCATGGACGAGAAGATGTCGCCGTCCGCCTTGGTCCGCTGGAACCAGGCGTACGCCAGCGCGTCCGGGGTCGCCTCGTACCCCTGGTCGAGCGAGGCGAACAACTCGTCGGGGGAGTACACGAAGCCGCGGTACGGGTCGAACGGCAGCCCCGGGACGGGCGGGAAGACCAGGGCGCCGGCGGCGCGGGTGCGGGCCGCCGCCTCGGGGTCCATCGGGCAGCCGAGGAAGACGGCGCCCGTGACGTCCACGGTGAGCAGGACGTCCGTACGGTCCGTCAGGTCGACGGCCTGCACGCGGTGGTGGGTGAGCGAGCGGTGCGCGGAGACGACCTCGTCGAACTCGGCGAGGGACTCGATCTCGCGGTCGCGCGAGCCGGCGTGCGGCTCGGCGAGCTGGAAGGGATGGGCCGGCTGGGCGGGTGTCGGATGCACCCGCCCATGCTAGGCACCGGCGGTCGACCGGGTGGCCTCAGCGCTGAACCGCCGCCGGGTCCATCCACATGATCTCCCAGGTGTGGCCGTCCGGGTCGTCGAAGGCGCGCCCGTACATGAAGCCGTGGTCCTGGGCCTCGCCGCCGGCCGAACCGCCCGCCGCGATCGCCCGGTCGCAGAGCTCGTCGACCTTCTCGCGGCTCTCGGCGCTGAGGCACAGCAGCACCTCGCTGGTCCTCGTCGGGTCCGCGATCTCCTTCTTGGTGAAGTCCGCGTAGCGCTGCTTGTCCATAAGCATCGCGACGATGGTGTCGCTGATCACCACGCTGGCGCAGTTCTCGTCGCTGAACTGCGCGTTGATCGTGTAACCGAGTTCCGTGAAGAACTTCTTCGAGGCGGCGACGTCGTTCACGGCCAGGTTCACGAAGATCATCTGCTGGTACATGCGGTCTCTCCCGTCAGGTGCGTGCTGTTCGGTGGGGTAGACCGGGGGCCGGCCCGGGACTCATCGCCGTCCGCGGGTCTTTTCGCCGAAAGTCTCAGCGGGCCAGCGGAAGCGCCGCGAGCTGGGCGACGGCCAGGGTGAGCGGGACGAACAGCGCGAGCAGGGCGCCGGCGCGCAGGGCGGCGGCGCCGCGCAGCATCGTGGCCGGTGCGCCGAGCCTCAGCAGGGCAGCCGTGGTGTCGGCGCGGGCGTGCTTGGCCTCGACGGCGGCGGTGAACAGGGTGGCGACGGCGCAGCCGCTGACCACGAGCGCGCCGAGGGTGCTCAGCGGGCCGAACGACGGGCCCTCGGCCAGCGCGCCCGCCGCGTACGCCGCGGAGGCCACCGCGCACACGACGCCGAGCGGGCGGCCGATCCGGCCGGCCTCCGCCATCAGCACCCGGCCGGCCAGCAGCCGCAGTGGACCGGGACCGGCGACCTGGAGGAGGTGGCCGCACAGATGGGTGAGGCCGGGGCCCGCCAGGGCGAGGCCCAGGGTGGCGAGGACCCAGCCGGCGAGGACGCCGACCGGTCCGGCGGTGAGGCCGCCGGGCATGCTCAGGCCGGAGCCGCCGGACCGGCCCGCGTACGACTCGACGGCGAGACCGGCGGCGAGGACGGCGACGCCCCAGGGCAGCCCGCCGGGCGCCTCGCGGGGGGCGGCCGTCCCGTCGGCGTCCGGCTCGGCCGGAGCCGGGGTGGTGTCCGCGGTCGCGGCGAGCGTCGTGTGCGGGGAGCCGTCCGGTCCGGGGCGGGGTGCCGGCCCCCCGGTCCGGTCGCCGGTCGCCGGGCGGGCCCGGAGCCTCGCGCCGAACCTGCCGTACGCCCCGAAAGTCTCCCGTGCCGGCGACTGCCCGTACGCGCCGAACCGGCCGTACCCGCGCCCCGTGACCCGTCGGGCCGAGCCGGGGGCGTTGTCGTCCCGCGCCCCCGCGGACCGCGTCTCCCGCGGGCGCAGGGTCACGGCCACCGCCGCCGAGGCGATCACCGGTGCCAGGCCCAGCAGAGTGAGGGCCGCCGGCAGGGGCAGCGGCACGTCGGCCGCCAGGAATCCCGCCGCCGCCCCGTCGAACGGCATCCCCGTCAGGTCGCCGCGCAGGTGCAGGAAGACGAGGAGGGCCAGCATCGAGCCGAGCGTGCAGGACAGCGCGGTCGTCGTGGCGGAGACCGCCATCAGCCGGGCGGGGCCCAGTCCGATCGCCGACAGCCCGGGGCGCGGCCTGGTGGCCGGGTCGGTGCGGGCGACGGCCACCGCGAGGTACACCGTGGCGGCCAGCGGTGTCAGGCACCAGGCCAGCCGCAGCAGCGCGCCGGCGGTGGCCTCCGGGTGACTCATCGCGTGCCCGAGGGTGCACAGGAACAGGAAGCCGGTGCCCGCCGACGCCGCCGCCACCAGCAGCCGGCGCAGCTGTACGGCGGGACGGGCGCCGCGCGTCAGACGGAGAGCGAGCACGCGGCCCGGCCTTCCGCCTCGGCGACCGGCGGCAGGTGCACGGTGTGCACGCGCCGTCCGTCGAGCAGCGAGACCGTGCGGTCGGCGAGGGCGGCGGTCTCCGGGTCGTGGGTGGCGAGGACGACCGTGATGCCGTGCGAGCGAGCCGCCGTGGTGAGGGTGCGCAGGACGTGGGCGCGGTCGGCGCGGTGCAGGGGCGCCGTCGGCTCGTCGGCGAACAGGACCGAGGGGGCGGGGGCGAGGGCGCGGGCGATGCAGACGCGCTGCCGTTCCGCCTGGAGCAGTTCGTGCGGGCGTTTGCGGGTGCTGTCGCCGATGTCGAGGCGCTCCAGCCACTCGATGGCGGCCGTCCGGGCGCGGCGCCTGCTGGTGCCGCGCAGCATCAGGGGCAGCGCCGCGTTCTCCCAGACGTTCAGCTCGGGGACCAGCACGGGGGCCGGGTCGATCCAGCCGAAGCGGTCGCGGCGCAGCCGTTCCCGGGTCAGCGGCCCCATCGTGTGCACGGGCACGCTGTTGAACCAGACCTCGCCGCGCTGAGTCGGGGTCAGACCCGCCAGGCACTGCAGCAGGGTCGTCTTGCCGCTGCCGCGCGGCCCGCTGACGGCGAGGATCTCGCCGACCCGGACGCCGAGGGAGACGCCGGTGAGTCCGGGCGATCCGTCCTGGTGCCGGAAGTGCAGGGCGCGTGCCCACAGCACGTCGTTGTCGGGCGGGGCCTCCATGTGCGTACACCTCGTTCTGATCCGTTTTTCCCTGCCTTGTCCCCCGTGCGGGGGAACGAAGACAGGGCCGATCGGTCACTCGGCACGCTAGGCAGTACGCGGGGGGAGGCCGGACAGCACACGGCCCCGGGCGGCCCATTCTCACTCGAATGGGCGGCACCGGGGCCGGTGTTGATCACAGGATCGGAAAGATCCGGGGCGCCGGGGGGCCCGTGCGGGTGACGGGAACCCGGTGGCCTGGCGAAGATCTGACGATCAGAGTTTCGTCCACGCCTCCGTCAGCGTGGCGCGCAGGATCTGCTCGATCTCGTCGAAGGTCTCCTGGTTGGAGATCAGCGGCGGGGCGAGCTGGACGACCGGGTCGCCGCGGTCGTCGGCACGGCAGTACAGGCCGTTGTCGTAGAGCGCCTTGGAGAGGAAGCCGTACAGGACGCGCTCGGTCTCCTCGTCGTTGAACGACTCCTTGGTGGCCTTGTCCTTCACCAGCTCGATGCCGTAGAAGAAGCCGTTGCCGCGGACGTCGCCGACGATCGGCAGGTCGTGCAGCTTCTCCAGGGTGGAGCGGAACGCGCCCTCGTTGTCGAGCACGTGCTGGTTGAGGCCCTCGCGCTCGAACAGGTCGAGGTTGGCCAGGCCCACGGCCGCGGACACCGGGTGTCCGCCGAAGGTGTAGCCGTGCAGGAAGGTGTTGTCGCCCTTGTAGAACGGCTCGGCCAGGCGGTCGGAGATGATGCAGGCGCCGATCGGGGAGTAGCCCGAGGTCATGCCTTTGGCGCAGGTGATCATGTCCGGCACGTAGTCGAACTTGTCGCAGGCGAACATCGTGCCCAGGCGGCCGAAGGCGCAGATGACCTCGTCGGACACCAGCAGCACGTCGTACTGGTCGCAGATCTCGCGCACCCGCCGGAAGTAGCCGGGCGGCGGCGGGAAGCAGCCGCCGGCGTTCTGGACCGGCTCCAGGAAGACCGCGGCGACGGTCTCCGGGCCCTCCATGAGGATCTGCTGCTCGATCTGGTCGGCGGCCCAGCGGCCGAACGCCTCCGGGTCGTCGCCGAAGAGCGGGGCGCGGTAGATGTTGGTGTTCGGGACCTTGTGCGCGCCCGGCACCAGCGGCTCGAAGGGGGCCTTGAGGGCCGGCAGACCCGTGATGGACAGGGCGCCCTGCGGAGTGCCGTGGTAGGCGACCGCGCGGGAGATGACCTTGTACTTGGTGGGCTTGCCCTGGAGCTTGAAGTACTGCTTGGCGAGCTTCCAGGCGGTCTCGACCGCCTCACCGCCGCCGGTGGTGAAGAAGACCTTGTTCAGGTCGCCCGGAGCGTGGTCCGCGAGACGCTCGGCGAGCTCCACGGCCTTCGGGTGGGCGTAGGACCACACGGGGAAGAACGCCAGCTCCTGCGCCTGCTTGAACGCCGCCTCGGCGAGCTCCACGCGGCCGTGGCCGGCCTGGACCACGAACAGACCGGCGAGACCGTCGAGGTAGCGCTTGCCCTTGTCGTCGTAGATGTAGGTGCCCTCGCCCCGGACGATGGTCGGGACGGGGGAGTTCTCGTACGAGGACATGCGGGTGAAGTGCATCCACAGGTGGTCGTACGCGGTTCGGCTGAGGTCCTTGGAGCTCACGGTTATCGGGTTCCCCACATGTAGGTCTGCTTCTTGAGCTTGAGGTAGACGAAGCTCTCGGTGGAGCGCACGCCGGGCAGTGCCCGGATGCGTTTGTTGATGACGTCCAGGAGGTGGTCGTCGTCCTCGCAGACGACCTCCACCATGAGGTCGAAGGACCCCGCGGTCATCACCACGTACTCGCACTCGGGCATGGCGGTCAGCGCCTCGGCCGCGGACTCCACGTCGCCCTCGACGTGGATGCCGACCATCGCCTGCCGGCGGAAGCCCACGGTGAGCGGGTCCGTCACGGCGACGATCTGCATCACGCCCTGGTCGAGCAGCTTCTGCACGCGCTGGCGCACGGCCGCCTCGGACAGGCCGACGGCCTTGCCGATCGCGGCGTACGGCCGGCGGCCGTCCTCCTGGAGCTGCTCGATGATGGCGAGGGAGACGGAGTCCAGCTGGGGACTGCCGTTCCTGGACTCGCGGGAGTCCCTGGGGTCTGCGCTTCGACTGGCCACGGGCCTCACTGTGCACGACGTCTCGACAGTTCCGCAAGGCCGCACCAATGAAATTCGTTGTTTACGTGACCGAGACCTGCGGATTTCGCAGCGAGGTGGTGAGCGGGGGTGTTGAAAACGCGGGCCTGCCGATTAGGGTGGGTGTCTCAGTGAGTGGACACTCCCCGTGAGTGGACACGGATCACATGGACACCCCCAGCAGTCAGAAACCGACAGGAGGCCGGCAGTGAGCACCGAGCTGCGTCGTCTGCGCAACTACATCGACGGTGAGTTCCGGGACGCCGCCGACGGACGGACCACCGAGGTCGTCAACCCCGCCACCGGCGAGGCGTACGCGACCGCCCCGCTGTCCGGACAGGCGGACGTGGACGCCGCCATGGCCGCTGCGGCCGCCGCCTTCCCCGGCTGGCGCGACGCGACCCCGGCCGAGCGGCAGAAGGCCCTCCTGAAGATCGCGGACGCCTTCGAGGAGCGCGCCGAGGAACTCATCGCGGCGGAGGTGGAGAACACGGGCAAGCCGATCGGGCTGACCCGCTCCGAGGAGATCCCGCCGATGGTCGACCAGATCCGCTTCTTCGCGGGTGCGGCCCGGATGCTCGAGGGGCGCAGCGCCGGCGAGTACATGGAGGGGCTCACCTCGATCGTCCGCCGTGAGCCGGTCGGCGTCTGCGCGCAGGTCGCGCCGTGGAACTACCCGATGATGATGGCCGTGTGGAAGTTCGCGCCGGCGATCGCGGCCGGCAACACGGTCGTCCTGAAGCCCTCGGACACCACGCCCGCCTCGACCGTCCTGATCGCCGACATCGTCGGCTCGATCCTGCCCAAGGGCGTCTTCAACGTCGTCACCGGCGACCGGGACACCGGCCGCCTCATGGTCGAGCACCCGACCCCGGCGATGGCCTCCATCACCGGCTCGGTGCGCGCGGGCATGTCCGTCGCCGAGTCCGCGTCGAAGGACCTCAAGCGGGTCCACCTGGAGCTCGGCGGCAAGGCGCCGGTCGTCGTGTTCGGGGACCTCGACAGCGCGGCCATCGCCAAGGCCGTCGAGGACATCTCCGTCGCGGGCTTCTTCAACGCCGGTCAGGACTGCACGGCGGCCACCCGCGTGCTGGTCCAGGAGGCCATCCACGACGAGTTCGTCGCCGCGCTGGCCAAGGCCGCCGCCGAGGCGAAGACCGGGCAGCCGGACGACGAGGACGTGCTCTTCGGCCCGCTGAACAACCCCAACCAGCTCCAGCAGGTGAGCGGCTTCATCGAGCGGCTGCCCGCCCACGCCAAGGTCGAGGCGGGCGGCCAGCGGGTCGGTGACAAGGGCTACTTCTACGCGGCGACCGTCGTCTCCGGGCTGAAGCAGGACGACGAGATCATCCAGAAGGAGGTCTTCGGCCCGGTCATCACCGTGCAGTCCTTCACCGACGAGGACCAGGCCGTCGAGTGGGCCAACGGCGTCGACTACGCCCTCGCCTCCTCGGTGTGGACCAAGGACCACGGCCGTGCGATGCGGATGTCCAAGCGGCTCGACTTCGGCTGTGTGTGGATCAACACCCACATCCCGCTGGTCGCCGAGATGCCGCACGGCGGCTTCAAGAAGTCCGGCTACGGCAAGGACCTCTCGGGCTACGGCTTCGAGGACTACACGCGGATCAAGCACGTCATGACCTCGCTCGACGCGTAGCGCTCCACCGGGCCGGCCGCGGTCCGGGTGCGGCGTCACGCCGCCGCGTGCGTTCGGCCCTCGGTCCCTCGACCGGGGGCCGTTCGCCGTTCTCCGCGGCGCCGGTGATCGACAGGGTGTCGGGTGCGGCCGGTTCTGCTCGACGCAGCGTCGATTGTCCGGCGCCCGGCTCCCCGGCAAGCTGCGTCCATGCGCCCGACACGCACCACCTCCTCGCCCACCCGCCGGACCGTGCTGCGCGCGCTGGGAGCGGGTGGGGTGCTCGGCGCGCTCGCCGGCTGCGGGGTGCCCGGCGCGTACGTGGCGCCGGGCGACCGGGCAGGCGCCGACCTCTCCGCCAGCGACAAGCGGCTGACCTGGGCGAACTGGCCGCTGTACATCGACACCGACGACGAGGACAGCACCGCCCGGCCCACGCTGGACGCCTTCCGGAAGCGCACCGGGATCTCCGTCGACTACGTCGAGGAGATCAACGACAACGACGAGTTCTTCGGCAAGATCAGCCCGGCGCTGATGAACCACCAGCAGACCGGCCGGGACCTGATCGTCGTCAGCGACTGGATGTGCGCGCGGTTCGTCCGGCTCGGCTGGGTCCAGGAGATGGACCGGGCCCGTCAGCCGCACGTGACCAAGTACCTGGACCCGCTGCTGAGTTCACCCGCCTTCGACCCGGGCCGCCGCCACACCGTGCCGTGGCAGTCCGGCATCACCGGCATCGCCTACGACCGCCGCAGGCTCGGCCGGGAGCTGCGCCAGGTCTCCGATCTGTGGGCGAGCGACCTGAAGGGCCGGGTGACGCTGCTGTCGGGCCTCGACGAGGCGTTCGCGCTCCTCATGCAGGGCGACGGAGTCGACATCACGGCCTGGACGGCGGACGACTTCCACCGCGTCGTCGACCAGGTCGAGAAGTACGTCGCCACCGGCCGGATCCGCCGCTTCACCGGCAACGACTACACCAAGGACCTCGTCAGCGGAGACGTGCTGGCCTGCCAGGCGTACTCCGGGGACGTCATCCAACTCCAGGCGGACAACCCCGACATCCGTTTCGTCGTGCCGGAGGAGGGCGCCGAGCTGTGGTCGGACTCCCTGATGATTCCCGACCGGGCCCGCCACAAGACCAACGCCGAGCGGCTGGTCGACTACTACTACGAGCCCGAGGCCGCCGCCGAACTGGCCGCCTGGGTGAACTACGTCTGCCCCGTCCCGGCCGCCCGTGACGTCCTCGCCGCGTCCGGCGACAAGGACACGGCGGCCCTCGCCGAGAACCCGCTGATCTTCCCGGACGACACCATGCGCGGCCGGCTGGCCATCGCCCGGGACATCACGTCGACGGAGCGGGTGGAGTTCGCCAGGCGGTGGAACGCGGTGGTGGGGCTGTAGGCGGTGGAGGGCGGCCTCCGCGACCGGGTCCCCGGGGCACGCGCGGGCGCCGGACGCGGACGAGGGCGTGGACAGGGGCACTCGGCCTGCCTGTCCACGCCCCCGGCGCGGTGGTGGTTACGGGGTGTCCTCCACCGTGCCGGTCAGGGTGGGGCGGCCGGGGAGGGGGTCGGCGTTGTCGTCGGTCAGGGCGAGGCGTACCGACTCGGTGGGCTCCGTCAGGTGGTCCTGCACCGTCGGCACGATGAAGTCGGCGGTGGTGGAGCCGGTCGGGACGGCCGTCCACACCCACAGGTTCGCCCGGGAGAGCGGGCGCTCCGGGTCGGGGACGTCACCGGCGTAGTCCATCAGCCACTGCGGGTCGACGTCCTTGGTGGACAGCTCGGCGCCCTCGGTGACCGGAACGACCCGGATCGGCTGCCAGATGTCCACGTCGGCGGGTTCGGAGAGGGCGAGCCGCCAGGTCAGCGTCCCGCCCTCGGTCACCCGGTCGGTGACCGGCGTGAGGGTGACCTCGGGTGCGGGGTCGTCGTTCAGGGCGGTGACCCCGCCCACGTACGAGCCGACCACGGCGCCGTGCACGGCCTTCGCGACGAGGTCCTGCTCCCTGTCGTAGTTGAAGCGCGTGTCGCCCTTCACCACCACGGGCACGTCGATCGGGGTGCTGCCCGGCCGCACCGTGACCAGCTTGTCCCGGGCCCGGCCGGTGTCCGGGTCCAGGACTGAGAAGCGGACCCTGCCGGTGCCGTGCCCGGAGACACGGACCGGCACGTGGTAGGTACGGGTGCCCGAGTCGCCCTCCTGGACGGTGAGGCGGCCGATGTCGACGCGCGGCAGCGCCGCCGCCCTGACCGCCGGGGTGCCGGGGGCCCAGCCCCAGGAGTCCATCAGCCAGGCCCGCCCCGAGGGTGAACGCGGGGTCAGCGCGAGGGACGTGACGTGCTTCAGGTCGAGGTGGGCGCGAGTGGCCGCGGTCAGCGGGACGCGCACCTCGCGCGCCCAGTAGGAGGCGGTGCGCCCGGTGCCGGGCAGTCCGTCGACCCGGACCCGGCCGAGCTTCGCCCGGCGTCCCGAGGAGTCGGTGACGGCCACGTCCAGCTTGGTGCCGGTCGTGTTCGGCGGTACGAAGACGCGCAGCGTCAGGCTCCTGGAGCCGGAGAGGGACACCGGTGCGGCGGGGCGGACCGTGGTCACCGTGCCGGGCGCGGACCACTTCAGCGCCACCGCGCGGCGGCCGGCCTCCTTCTCGGTCGCCCACGACGCGAAGTGCGGCGAGGAGCCCTTGGTCTCGGGTGCGAGGCAGGCCACCGCCGGGTCGGGGTCGACCGCCGAGCACAGCCTGCCGCCGGTCACCTTCGTCCCCGGGGCGTCGGGCAGGAGGCCGCCGGTGCGACGGGCGCCCACCGCGTGGGTGAGCACGCGGGCCGGGTCGGCCGAGGGTGCGCGCCGGCCCGTGCCGTCGAGCAGCGGGCGGACCCGGTCGTCACCGGCGACGAACAGCCGGGCCGCGGCGGCGATGTAGGTGGCGCCGGCCCGGTGCTGCTGGTCGGCGGTCAGCCGGGTGCGGGTGCCCGGGGCGCACACCGGGTCCGGCGGGCTGTCCGGGTCGTTGTAGAAGTCGTCGGAGGACGGTGCCTGGGACTTGCCCGGCGTCCACTCGGTGTTGAAGAAGTTGTGGTCGGCGCCGACGACGTAGACGGAGCTGTGCAGGGCGGTGCCGCGGCTGACCCCTCGGGTGCCGTCGGTGTACACCTCGCCCTGGAGGTCGGAGACGTCACCGTCGCAGCCGGGGAGGATCGTCGTGGACGGCACGTCGGCGACCGGGTTCTGGCCGAAGATCGTCGGTCCGATGAGGACGGTCCCGCGGATCTTCCACCGCACGGGGCCCCGGTAGCCGTCCTGCGCGGCGGGCGGCGGGTAGAGGCTGTCCATCGCGGCCCGGTTGACGCCCTCGCCGCCGCGCGAGTGGCCGACGAGCAGGACGCGGGAGAGGTCGGCGGCGGCCGCGTCGGGTACGCCCGCGGGGGCGGTGCCCGGGTGGGCGGCCCAGCGGGCCCAGGTGGCGAGGTGCTGCCGCACCAGGGAGGAGCGCGCCTGCGCGCCGGCGTCCTCGGCGTCGCCGTCCTGGCCGTTGACGCCGTTGGCCGAGATCGACACCGTCACATAGCCCTGGGAGGCCAGCAGTTCCTGGTCCTCCAGGTAGCCCTTGTAGCTCGGGATCGGCTGGGTGCCGGGCGAGCAGGGCCAGTCGATGGTCACGTCGTCCTCGGTGCCGCCCGGCTTGAAGCAGGTGGCGTGGCGGCCGTGCAGGAACAGCGCGAGCGGCCGCTTGCCACTGGCGCCCTTCGGGGCCACGACGACGGCCCGCATCTCGACCGGCTGGGCGAAGCCCGGCAACTTCACGGAGTCCAGGGTGTATTCGCCGGTGGCGGTGCGGGACGCGCCGGGCCTGCCCGGGTCCACCGGGTTCGCCGGCAGCCGGGCCGGCGGTCGTACGGCCACCGCGGAGTCGTTCGGCTTCCGGCCGGCGGCGTCCGTGGACGCGTCCAACCGGCGTCCGGCGGCCAGGACTTGGAGATCCTTCAGCGGGGTGGCGTCGGTGAGCGCGAGCCGGAACGTGCGGCCGTCCCCGGCGGCCTTCGGCGCACCGAGCAGCCGGCCGCCCGCGTGGAACTCGACGCGGGCGTCACCCACGGGGACGCGCCGGTCCGACCGCCAGACCAGTTCACGCGTCACGCCCTTGCCGGTGACGTGCCAGCCCGGTGGCAGCGGACTGTCCGCGTCCACTGCCAACGACCGGGGATGCGGCGACTGTTGGGCCTGGGCCAGCCCCGGTGAGCCCGCCAGGGCCGCGAGCACGGCCACGGCGGTGACACCTATGCGCCGGGTGCGGTTCAAAGGGTCCCCTCCTCACACTTCGAGCGCGGGCGCCGCGTCGGTGCCGGGAGCCCCTCGCGCCCCGAAGGAAGCGAAACGGGACCTGTGGGTTGCCTGTGCCGGGGAAACCTGCCCTCGCGGGACAGGAATCGAGTCATCACGGGTGCCCGAGCGGGCGCCGGCGAGGGGCCGTGGCCGAGAGGGACGGCTGCCGAACTCGCCGTCCGCGCGCGGCCCTCGGCACCCTCGCGTACTTTGCCATCTCTTTACAACCTGTCGGGCCGCTGCCTCGTCTCTCCGCTCGATCCCCAACCCGACCCGCCCGTCCACCGGGTGGGCGGACCGACGAAAGAGAGCGATCCATGCGCCGAACTGTCCTGAGCGCCCTGGCCCTCGCGGCCACCGCCGTACTGGCCGGCACCGTGCCCGCGTTCGCCGACGGGGCGAGCCCGGCCGCCACCACCCGGCCGAGCGCCGCGCCGACCCGGGCGGCCAGCCCGGTGCCGAGCACCGCGCAGACCCGCGCCGCCTCGCAGGCCCCGAGCGCCGCGCCCACCCGGATGGCCACGCCGGCACCGGCCCAGGTGTCCGTCGTACCGAGCACGGCGCCCAACACCGGTGTGGCGCCCACGTCGCAGGGGTCCGGGACGCCGGCCGCGGCGGTCGGCGGCGGCGCGGCGGCGGCGCTCGCCGTCGGTGGCGCGGCCGTCCTCGTCGTACGGCGCCGGCGGGCGACCGGGGAATGACCTCCCTCTCCAGGCGCGCCTTCGTCACCGCGGCGACGGCCTCGCTCCTCGCGGGCTGCGCCGGCCAGGAGAACGACCGGCCCGAGACCGCGCACTCCACCGGCACGCCGGCGCCCTCCCGGTCCGCCGGGAAGGCCGCGCCGCGGACCCTCGCGCGCTCGGTGCCGGTCGGGCTGCGCATCCCGGCCATCGGGGTCGACACCCCCGTCATGCGGCTGGGGCTGGCGGCCGACGGCAGCATGCAGGTGCCCCCGATCGAGGCCCACGACCGGGCCGGCTGGTACCGGCACTCACCGACGCCGGGCCAGGTCGGCCCGTCGGTGATCCTCGGCCATGTCACGGTCGGCGCCTACGGTGACGGGGTGTTCCGCCACCTGGCGGAGCTGCGCCGGGGCGACCGCGTCGTGGCGCGTCTGGAGAACGGTGACCGCGCGGAGTTCGCCGTCACCTCCGTCCGCACGGTCGCCAAGGCGGACTTCCCGACCGGCGCGGTCTACGGCGACGTGGACCGTCCGGAGCTGCGGCTCATCACGTGCGGCGGCCCCCGCAGCGGGGCCGGATACCTCGACAACGTGATCGTGTTCGCCGCGCCGGCGTCCGCGAGCCCCTGACCCGACGGCACACGGTTCCCGGGCCGGCGGAACGTACGCCGCCGGCCCGGGCTCCTCCTGTGCGAGCGCCCACCGGCGCCCGCGCGTGCCACCCCCCACGACCATGGAGAGCGTTGAAACGGTCCCGTGAGAAGGCAGCGTCCGAACTGTTCGCCGCCCTCTACCCGCGCCTCGCCGGCTGGTGCCGCCGCCTGGTCGACGACGACGAGACGGCCCACGAGATCGCCTCGGAGGCGTTCACCCGGCTCTGGGCCCGCTGGACCGCCGTGGCGGAGCCCCGCGGGTTCCTCTACGTCACCGCGGCCAACCTCGTCCGCGACCACTGGCGCAAGCTGGAGCGCGAACGCCGGGCCGTGCACCGCGCCACCCACGAGGCCGCCGTACGGCCGCCGGCCGAACCCGCCGATCCGTCGGTCCGCCTGCTGGTGCAGTCGCTGCCGGAACGGCTGCGCGTGCCGATCCTGCTGCACTACTACGCTGACATGCCGATCCGGGAGGTGTCCGCGCTGACCGGGCGCAAGGAAGGAACCGTCAAGGCCGACCTCCACGCGGCCCGCGAACTGCTCCGCGCCCACCTGAGGAGAAGTCTTGATCACACAGTCTGACGACGGTCCGGACTTCGACCCCGACGACCCGCTCGCCGTCATTCTGCGGCCCGCCTCCGGCTATCTCGGCCCGCCGGCCGGGCGCTACGAGGCGATCCGGCGCGGCGCCGCCCGCCGCCGGCTGGGCCGCGCCGCGGCCGGGGCCGGCGTGGTGTGCGCGGTCGCCGCGTGTGTCGTGCTGCCGCTGCGGCTCACGGCGTCCGGCAGACCGGCCTCCCCGGTGGTGCCGCTCGCCCCGCCGCCCGCGAGCAGCCCGGCGGCGCCGTCAGGGCGGCCGGCGCCGTCCGCGCCGGCCGCTGCGGTCCCGGACACGCGGAGCCCGTCCCCCGGGCCCGCCGCGACGACCGCCCGGCAGGTTCCGTCCCGCATGCCCACGGCGCCGGCTCTCTCGGTGTCGGCGGAGCCGTCGACCGCACCGACCCCCGCCGCTCCCACGCGGTCCTCGGCTCGCCAGGAGGCCGGCGTCCCGTCCGCGACCACCGGCCGGCGCTGAGAGCACGACCACGAGGTGCCCGCCCCATCGGGTGCCGGCACCTCGTCGCGTCGGGGGTCAGGAGGAGTTGGCGCTCGACGGTCCGAAGAACTCGATCTCGGCGATGGACACCTGCTTGCTCGGCGACGCCCGGTGGGCGGACTCGATGACGAAGCGGACCTTGGTGACCGCCCCGACCCGGAAGGCGCGCAGCTGACCGCCGGCCCCCTGGTCGAGGACGATCTTCCGGGTGAGGGTCTTCCCCTTGTCCGTGGTGATGACGGCCTGGAGCCGGTGCGGAAGGGCCGCCTTCGAGTTCTGGTCGGCGCGGGAGGAGACACCAGGCGTGATGATCAGGTCGAGCAGCCGGGTCGGCTCGTCGAAGCGGGCCTCGATCCACTGGCCCTTGCCGGACTCGGACACCCCGGGGCCCCACCAGGTGTTGCTGACCTGGTCGAAGGCCAGGTCGGGCTTGTGGCCGGGGTAGGAGCGGGAGGCGCTGACGCTGTCCGGGGCCACCCAGGCGCGTTTGGCGAAGTGGTCGCGGGTCGCCTGGACCCCCTTGGGGATGTTGAACGCCAGCACGATCAGCAGGGTCAGGACGACCGCCCCCGCCACCCAGGACAGGACCCGGTCGAAGGTACGGCGAAGGCGCGGGCGGTCGCCCGCCCACGGCACCTCCCGGCTGCGGAAGCCGAGCCGGCGCCACCACGGCAGACGGCCCGGCGTGGGCCCGTGGCCGGCCATGGGCATCGCGCACCGGGCGCAGAAGTGCCGCTCGGGCCGGTTGCGGGTGGAGCACCAGGGGCAGGGCATGCCACCGTCCGCGCCGAGTTCCTCGCCCGGGGCCCTGACGACCTGCGGGCGCGCGGCGGCCGGACGGCCGGGGAGGACCGGCGCGACGGAGGGGGCGGCGGCGGGGCGGGGCTCCGGGTCGTCCACCGGGACGAGCAGGCGGCGGGCCCGGTCGGCCATGTCGTCGCCGTCCCCCGGGAGCCGGGCGGGGCGCGGGTCGGCGGGGCGCAGGGGCTCGGTGTCGGCGGTCTCGTCGACGGCGGGTCCTGCGGCCGCGGAGAGCGTGTCGGGGTGGGCGCCGGCCGCCCGATCGTCCCTGGCGACGGGGGGCGCGTCGGGTGCGGCGGTGTGCGAGCGGGCCCAGGAGGGCGTGTTGCCCGCGTCCGTCCGCACCGGCGCGGTCTCGGCGTCTGCGCCTGGGTCTGCGTCGGCCTCGGCGTCGGTCGGGGCGGCGGGGGCGGCCGTGGCCGTGCCGGGCTCCGCCGTGGCCGTCCTCGCGCCCAGCAGGTCGCGCTGGGTGCGGGCCAGTCCGACGCCGCCGTCGGACCGAGCGAAGGCGTCCCACCCGGGACCCTCGCCGGGCGCGGAGGCCGAGACGTCGGGGGAGGCCGAGGCGTCGGGGGAGGCCGAACTGCCTGAAGCAGCACGGGAGTCCGCCGCGGCGGGCGCCGGGCGGGAGGCGGGGGCGGAGTCGTCCGGCCCACTCCCGTCACTGTCCGCCGCCCCGTCGCCGGCCGGCGCGCCGGACGCGCCGCCGGACGCACCTTCGGGCGCACTGGACGCGGCGGACGCGCCGGAAGCCCCGGTCGACGCCCGGGCGTTCGCCCGGTCCGTCCAGCTGAGGACGGCCCCGCAGGCGTCGCAGAACGACTGGCCAGGTTCCGCGCGGGTGCCGCAGTCGGCGCAGTTCTGGGTGGTCGTCATCTCTCCGGGGTCCTTTCGGCGGGTGCGCCGGCGGTCACCTGGACCGTGTACGGCATATGGGCTGGGCGTGCGGCGGCCACGAGGCTGTCCAGGCGGTGATGGTCCGCGCGGGTCGGCTCGGGCAGCCGCAGATGTACGTGCAGACGGGGGCGCGGTTCGCCGGGAACCGGGCCGAGCGGGCGCGCGCTCCAGTCGGCCGCGCCGCTCTCGGTGATCTCGGGTTCCACGCCGAACGCGAGCCGGACCGCCTCGGCCAGGCCGCGCCGCGTGCCGCGGATGCGGTGCAGATACGCGGCGGCGGCCACGGCGGCGCGCAGCAGCGCTTCGGGTTCGGTGCCGTCGGTCTCGGCGCCGACCCAACTGCCCAGCCACTGGGTGAAGTCGAGCGGTGCGAGGGACGGCCGGAAGTAGGTGTCCAGGCAGTCGAGGACGCTGTGGATGGGCGCGACCACCTCGTCGAGCCCGGCGACGAAACGCATGGCGAGGTCGTCGTCGGCGAACACGGCGGGCAGCATCATGCCGATCGGCGCGGACGAGCCGAGGCCGTCGACGGAGCCCCTCATCCGAGGCTCCCGGGGCGCGGGCCGCCGGTCATCAGGCGCCCTCCCCGATCACGCGCACGCGATGGTCGAAGGAGAACACCAGGGACGGCGGTGACAGGTCGATGCGGTCGGTCGCCTCGCCGCGTTTGCCGGTCAGCGGGTCGGCGGGGTGCAGGACGACCTCGTCGACGAGCTCCACACCGGGGACGCGTTGCAGCACCGCGAACACCTCGCCGGCCTGCACGGGCCGCCCGAACGGCCAGCCCCTGCCGTCCGCGCCGCCGGTGAGCGGGTCGAGGTGCCGGTAGAGGGCGTCGTGGGCCTGCCGGCGCACCCGGTCGGTGTCGACGCCCCGGAAGGCGTGCACGGAGGCCACCACGGTGACGCCCTGGTAGTACGGCGGCCCGACCGCGAGCCGGGTGCCGATCAGCCGGCGTTCGTCGAGGTGACGGGTGATGCGGTCCAACAGGGCGTCGCCGGGCACCAGTTGCTCGAAGCGCAGCCGGCCACCGGGGTCCGGCACCGCCTGCGGCACCACCAGCACCCGTACCGCGTAGGCCCCGTGCTCGCCCTCCTCGCCCTCCAGGCAGGTGATCCGCGCGGTCTCCGGCGCGGCCCGGCGGGCCAGCTCCTCGTAGTCGCGCAGCGTCACCGCCCGCTCCTGGGCGCGCAGGGTGATCGGGGCCCTGACCTTCGCCTCCTGCACGGTCTCGCCCTCCACACCGCCGCGCGCCGCCTCCCGGTTGACGACCTCCGAGACGTACGGGATGGAGGTCCGCAGGATCTGCACGGCGCCGCGCGCCACGTTGCCCGCGCGGCCCCCGCCGGTGCGGTAGCGGCGGGCGCGGACCGGGGAGCCCTTGGGGGCGACCATGCCGTACTGGCGCAGCGAGCCGTCGGGTTCGCGCACGGCCGGGCCGAAGGCGATCTCGCCGGTCGTCGCGTCGAGTGTGATGTGCCGGTCCTCCGGTCCCGAGGCCGAGAAGTGCGGGACGACCTCCCAGTCCGTCCAGCCCTCGTGCTCGGCGGTCTGCAACAGCACCGGCGGGGTGTCGCCGACCACGGGCGCGTGCTCCAGCCGCAGCCGCTGCCCCGGCAGCCCGGTGGACTCGCCGAGCGCCTCGTCGTACACCGTCTCGGCGTGCACGGCCGTCGTGGTGCCGCCGATCGTGAACGCCTCGGCGGCCTGGATGGTGGGCGAGGTGGTGTAGAAGGGCTGGCCGGGCAGGGGTTCGGTGACCCGGCAGCGCAGCCAGCCGGCCTGCTGGCCGGCGTTGCGGGACAGGACGTGCCCGCCGGGGACGTGCAGCACGATCTCGCCGGGGCGGTTGAGGCCGCCGGTACCGTCCCGGTCCACCTCGCAGGACTGCCAGCCGTCCGCGGTCCACGCCTCCCACACCAGCGGCGGCTGCCGCGGGTCGACGCCGACGCCGTCCACCCGGCTGTCCAGGTCGAGGGCGAGCGCGCAGTGCGGGACGGCGGCGCTCAGACCCAGCAGCATGCAGTCGCCGGGGGAGGGCGACTCCGCGAAGCACAGCAGGTCCTTGTCGTCCTCGGCGAGGTCGTGCGTCCGGTCGACCACCGGCCGGCCCTGCTCCTGCACCAGCAGATGACGCAACTCGCTGGCCACGATGTTCAGTTCACGCTCGGTGGCGAAGACGACCGCCTCCTCGCCCTCGGTGCGCAGGGTGGCGACCTCGGTGCCGACCGGCACCGGGACGGTCTCCTCCTGCGGGGCCGACAACCAGAACGTCACGTCGGTGCGGGCGGCGGACGGCGGGAACAGGGTGATCCCGACCAGGTCGAGGAACGCCAGATGGTTCTTCTCCGGCACCCGGTTGAGCCGGTACACGATCTGGTCGGCCATGTGCGCGACCGTCTCGACGAGGGTGACGCCGGGGTCGGAGACGTTGTGGTCGGTCCACTCCGGGGCGCGCTGCTGGATGTAGCGCTTGGCGTCGTCGACGAACTGCTGGAAGCGGCGGTCGTCGAGGTTCGGTGAGGGCAGGGCCATCAGCGGTCACTTTCGGTGGAGTCGCCCGCGCCGGGACTGTCGGGCTCGTCGTGGGACGGGATGACGTAGAACGGGAAGACGAGGCTGCGCGGGTTGTTGGTGCCGCGGATCGAGTACCGGACGTCGATGAACAGGACGCTCTGGTCGTCACCGGTGCTGACCTCGACGTCGTCGACCTCGATGCGGGGCTCCCAGCGGTCCAGGCTGACGTACACCTCGTGCTGGATGCGGCCCGCGGTCTGCTCGTTGACCGGCGCGAACACCAGGTCGTGGATCGCGCAGCCGAAGTCGGGGCGCATCGGGCGTTCGCCCGGCGCCGTCGACAGGACCAGCCGGATCGCCTCCTCGACCTCCCGCTCCCCGCTGACCAGGGCGATACCGCCGGTCGGCCCGATGCGCAGCGGGAACGACCAGCCGGACCCGACGAACTGCTCGGCCATCAGTGGGCCACCCGCCTTCCCGTTTCTCTGACACAGCTGACACAGCTGACACAGCAGACGCACCTGACACAGCCGACGCCGGTACGGAACCCGTTCACGGGAGCGGGTACGGCTTGGCGTTGACCAGCACGGCACCCTGGAGCGTGAGGGTGACGGCCCGGATGCCCACGTTGGCGATGGAGTTGACCTGCACGGCGCCGCCCGCGGTGAGCGTCGCGGCACCCACCGCCTTCAGGTTCAGGGCGCCCATCGCGTCGACCATCACCCCACCGGTGAGGGACTTGACGTTGACCATGCCGCGGCCCTCGATGTTGAGGAGTCCGCCGCTCTTGATGGTCACGTTGCGCCGGGCGCTGAGCGTGAGGTCGGTGCCGGCCTCGACCGACACCGAACGGCTGCCCTTGATGGTGACCGAGCCCTTGCTGTCCACGACGATCTCGGTCTTCGTGCGGTCCAGGAAGACCGTCAGCTGCTTGTCCCCGGAGATCAGCCGCACGCCCTGCTTGCGCCCGCCGGTCTTCTGGCTGAGCAGGTCCATCCGGTTGCCCTCCCGGTCGGAGACGGTGTGCCGGCTGGCCTTCTTGCGCACGGTGTCGTGCAGCGGCACGTCACCGACGACGGTCGGCTTGTCCCGGCCGTTGTAGAGCCCGCCGATCACGAACGGATGGTCCAGAGCGCCCCGGTCGAACGCGACCAGCACCTCGTCGTTGACGTCCAGCGGGAAGATCCCGCCGCCGCCGAGGCCGCCCATCTGCACGGTCCGCGTCCAGTCGCTGACGTAGGTGTCGTCCAGCCACGGGAACTGCAACCGGACCCGGCCCTGTTTGAGCGGGTCGTTCACGTCGGTGACCAGCGCGTTGGCCACGCTGGGCAGCCGGGGTGCGGTGTCCGCGCCGCCGGACGCGAGCCCGTACAGCGAACGCCACTGGCGTCCGCTGACCGTCACCCACGCCTCGTAGTGCTTGCCGTCGCCGAACGCGTGCCGTACGGAGGTGACGGTGTACTTGCCCTCGAAGGGTGTTCCCACGTCCGCGAGCGCGACCGGAACTCCGGGGCGCAGCTTGGGATTTCCGCGGACGACGACCTCCAGTTCGGCGAACGAGCCGGTGACGTCGTCGGCGAGGGCGTCGGCGGCGAACGTCACTTCCTTCTGCTTGTCGTACGGCGTGCCCGTCTCGACCAGCTTGGCCGCCTTGAACTTGCCGGCCGCCGCGCCCGGCGTGGTGCCGATGGTGATGCCCGGGTTGGAGTTCCCCGGGCTGGTCGCGGTGATCTTCTTCTTCGTCGTGACGTCCCAGCCCCGCGACTCGACCTTCGCGACCTGGTCGGCGGCGGTGACCGCGGACCGCAGCCGCAGGATGTCGTGGCCGGCCTGGAGCACGAAGGGGCTCTTGTCACCCTCGGTCTTCGGCGAGGGCGCCCCGGACGACGGCTTCGGCTCGACGAACTGGAACTTCCCGTCGGCGTCGACGGACATGACCATCTCGTTCTCGTCGGCGAGGCGCGCGAGGAAGTCCCAGTCGGTGACGTTGGACTGGCTGATGAAGTCGTACACCGTCTTCGTCGACTGGATACGGCCGATCGGCACCCCGTCCTGGGCGGCCAGCTTGCGCGCGATGTCGGCCGCGCTCTGGTTGCGGTACGCGGCCACCCGGCGCTGGCGCAGCAGCCGGTGCCCGTAGTCGTAGCCCCGGATGACGGTGAAGGTGCCGGTGCCGTCGTAGTCGGCCTCCAGGCCGGTGACCTCGCCGGTCAGCAGGGGATCGCCCGCGCCCTGGCCGTCGGCCATCGGCGTGAGGACGACCTTCGTGCCGAAGGTGACCCCCAGCTTGCCGAGGATCTGCCGGTAGGGGTCGCGGAAGGTCAGCCGGAACGCCGCGGGCACCCCGGCGCCCTGGTCGACCCAGCTCTCGACCAGGCCGCGGGCGTATTCGGACGGCAGGTCGGCGCCGCCGAGCTTGACCCCGATGACGTTGGAGAACGCGTACCTGGGCATCAGCCGCGCACCTCGTCGGCGGCGGGCAGCACCAGTTCCACGCCGTTGCGCAACTGCCCCGGGTCGTCGATGCCGTTGGCGTCCGCGATGGAGCGCCACGCGCTCGCGTCGCCGTACTCCCGCCAGGCCAGCGACTGGAGCGAGTCGCCCGCCACGACCCGGTGCACGCGCTGCGCGGTCAGTGCTCCCGACGTCGGGTTCTGCCCCTTGGTCTTGCTGGGTATCTCGTGCAGTTGCAGCCGGCAGGTCGCGCGGATGGGGACACCGGTGGTGCCGAACAGCGAGTAGGCGGCCTCCACGGAACTGACGTACGCCGTGAAGCGGGCCGTCGAGAACGACCCCCACTGGAAGACCACCCAGGGCGGCGACGGCTGCTTGGCGGCGATGCTCTTGGTGGTCACCTCGCAGCAGTCGAGCAGCGACTCCACCTTCTTCAGCACCGTGTTGCTGGTCGGCTTGTCGGAGGAGTCGAGGAAGATCTCCACGCTCATCTCCCGCGGCTCCGCGCCCATGAACTCCGGGAGGGAGCCGTCGCGTTCGATCTGTGCGGGGGTGGCCTTCCACTGCGCGCGGCGGGTCAGCGACAGCTGGGAGGGGTTGAAGTCGAAGCTGAACGTCTTGATGATCCCGCCCGGCGTGGTGCTGCCCCCGACGGGCGGCTCATGGATCCCGAGGGTGGCGCGGACCAGACTCTTGCCCGCGCCCTTGCTGCCTGTCGCCATGTCGGTCGCCCCCTCAGTCCGTGAACCCGTGATGGGCGATCTCGAGGACCTCCGTCGCGACGGCCGGGTTGGCCGGGTCCAGACTGGGCCCCGTCCAGCTGACCGGCAGCACCTCGATGAGCCCCCACCGCGCGACCTCGGAACCGTCCGCGCGCAGCGCCGAGATCTGCGCGGTCGGCCGCTTGATCCCGGTCTGCACGGACGAGATCCACTTGGCGACCTTCGTGGTGTCCGGGGTGAGCGGACGGGTCAGCCGGATCGTGGAGAAGGTGACACGGGTCGGCAGCTGCCAGACGAAGCCGTTGTTGCCGCCCTCCTGGCGGTGCTCGATCTCCACCTGCGACGACAGCCCTTCACAGCCGTTGAAGTAGCCGAGGCTCTCGCCGTCGATGCTGAGGGTGAACCAGATGGTGGAGCCCGGGTCCTGGCGGGGCATCGCGGGTGGGCCTTTCTGTCGTTCGTGCTGTCGTTCCTGCCGGTGGGGCGGGGTGCGCCGGGGGCCGGTCAGTGGCGGGGGTCGCGCAGCTTGCCGATCCGTTCGCGGTCCATGCGCAGTTCGGTGCGGATCAGCCGGGTGATACGGCCGATGATCCGGTGCACCAGTTCGTCGAGCTGGAAGTCGGTGAGCTCACGCGGGTCGAAACCACCGGCCGGGACCGCCGTGTACTCCGGCGGCGGCGGTGGCGTCGGCGCGTGCGCGGACGACGACGTGCGCGCCGGGGGCGAGTACGGGGGCGGCGCCTGCTGGGACGTGCTGCCGTGCGGCGTGTACGGCGGTGGCGGGTCGGCCCGGTGTTCACGCGCGGGCGGGTGCGGCACCAGGGGCAGCGTGCTGTGCACGGTGGCCGCGGCGGCGGCCGCGAGGGCGCCCGTGGCCGAGGTCCGGACCGCGGGCCTGTGCGTGGCCTTCGCCTCCTTCTTGCTCCGGTTCCACAGACGCTGCACGACGGGTGCCTGAGCGGCCGCCGAGCCCGGGACCGCGGGGGGCGCCGACACGGGGAGCGAGGAGCGGGTGAGCGGAGCGACGGGGAGGGGAGCGGTGCCGGCGGTGGTGACGACGGGGGGCGCTAGGTGGCGCAGAGGGACCACCCGGGTGGGAGCCGCCTGGCGCTGAACGGCCGGTGTTGCCAAGGGTGTTGAGGTGAGCTGAGGCATGGCTGGGGTGGGCGGCGCGGGTGCCGGGGCGGAGCGGGAGGCCGCCGGCTGTCCCGGTGTCGCGGGAGGCGGTGCCGTACGGCCGGACGGGGCCGCCGGGAGAGGAGTCGCGTCGGCGGGCGGGCTGCTCAGGGGGGCGCCCAGGGGAGAGTGACGGCGGCCGGGCCCGGAGGGTGCGGCGGCGCGCTGAACGACCGGTGACGTGCCGGACGGCGGGACGGGGAGAGAGACGTCCACCGAACGGGGCTGCCCGGATGCCGAGTTGGCCGGCGGCGCAGCCGGTCGGGTCGGCCGGGTCGGCGGGTTCGCGGGGGTCACCGGCTGCGAGGCGATCGGCGGGCCGAGGCCCAGCCGCGAGGGGCGGCCGGAGGCGCTGCGCTGCAGGGGAGGGGTCACTCCGTGGGAGCGGGCGGCCGGGGGCGCGGCGGCCGACGGGGTGGAACTCGCCACCGGATGCGAAGAGTCGGCGGGGGCGGCGCCGGTCACTTGCCGGTGAGCGGTCGTTGCCGAGTGCTCAGGACCAACGGCCGCGCGCTGCACGGCCGTCAAGGCGGGACGCGGTGATCCCACGCTCGGGGCGTGTCCGGGCCGCGCGCCGGACGAGGCCGGGGTGCCTGCCGGGCTCGGGGCGACCGCCGCGCGCTGTACGGCACCGGGTGCGGGACGGGCACCGGCGGAGGGCGCGGGCGCGGAACCGGCGGCCGTCGGGGGGCTGTCGGCAGGGTTCGGTGCCTGCGCGGGCGGGGAGATACGGCTGCCGTCTCCCGACGCGGACACCGGGCGGCGTTGGACGGGCGGCGCCCCGTCACCGGAACCGGTGCCCGTCCCGTGCGGGGCGGCGGGGGCGGTGAGAGGCGTCGGGCCGCTCGCCCCACCGCCGGGCGGCGAGAGCTGAGGCAGGCCGGAGTCGGAGGTGGCTCGGCGCTGGACGGTGGGCTGCGCTGCGCCCGAGCCCGAACCCGTGCCGGTGCCCGAGTTGGTCGTGCGTGCGGCGGCGGGAGTCATGGGGGCAGCCGGGCCGGAGGTGGCGGCCGGTCGACGCTGGACCGGCGGCTGCCCGGTTTCGGACCCGGTGGCGGTCGTACGGGGGACCGCGGGGGGCGTCGGGGCCGTCGAGGCTGCCGGAGCGGCGGGGGCGCCGGTGGACGGCCGGCGTTGGACGGTGGACCGGGAGCCGTCACCGGGGTTCGCCGGACGCGGGGCCGCGGGGGCGACCGGGACGGACCCGGAGTCGGCCGTCGACCGGCGCCGGCCAGGAGGCAGGGTCGCGCCGGAGCCGGAGCCGGAGCCGGAGCCGGAGCCGGAGCCGGTGTCGGTCGTGCGGGGGGCGGTAGGGGCAGTAGGGGCCGTAGGGGTCGCAGAACCGGAGTCGGACACGGCCCGCCGCTGGACGCTGGGTAGCGGCCCGACGGAGCCGGAGTCGTCGCCGGTCGTGCGCGGGGCCGCAGGGGGCGTAGCGGCTGCCGAACCCGAGTCGGACTCGGACCGTCGCTGGACGGCGGGCAGGGGCTCGACCGAGCCGGGGCCGTCGCCGGTCGTGCGCGGGGCGGCAGGAGCCGTAGGGGTTGCCGAACCGGAGTCGGACACGGCCCGGCGCTGGACGGCGGGCAGCGGCCCGACGGAGCCGGACCCGGCGTCGGCCGTGCGCGGGGCCGCAGAAGGCGTAACGGCTGCCGAACCGGAGTCGGACACGGCCCGGCGCTGGACGGCGGGCGCCGATCCACCGGAACCGGCGGCCGCTCGGCGCGGAGCGACAGCGGACGGAGGAGCGGGAGCCGCCGTCGGGCTCACCGGGGGCGCCGACCGGGTTACGGCCCCCGGAGCGGCCGGGGAAGTTCCTGGTTGACCGGAGTCGGACGCGGAACCCGAGCCGGACGTGGATCCGGACGGTGTGCGTCGCTGCACGGAGGGCTGCCCCGCGCCCACACCGGGGTTCGTCGCATCGGGAGCCGCGGGAGCCTGCGTCGGCCCGCCCGGCCGGTCGCCGGAGGCGGAAGGCAGGGCGCCGGTCGTGCCCGAGGGCGGCAGCGGGCCGCCGGCCGCCGGACGTCCGTCGCCGGTCGGCCGGGTCACCGCACGCTGAACCGGTGCGCCACCAACTGCCGTACCACCGCCGCCGGAAGAACGCCGCGGGGTGTCGGGGGCGCCGCCGGTCACCGGGGTGGGGGGACGCTCCGCCGTACCCGCACCGGGTGGAGTCACGGCCCGTTGGACGGGGGTGTGACCTGCCGCGGAAGCGGGCGCGGCGGGGTGAACCTCCGCTCCACCCGCCTCCGTCGGCCTCCCGGCGGACCTCTCCGCCGACGGCCCGCTCGCACCAGGTGCCGTACCGCCTGTCGGGGCGGGCACCCGGCGCGCCACCGGCAGCGTCCGCCGCTGTACCGCGTGCGGCGCGGACTGAACCGTCGTCAGGGACCGTGCCCGGGAAGGCTGTTGCGCCGGCACCGGAGTGACCCGGAGACCGGAGGCGGGGCGCACGGCCGGGCGTACCGCTGCGGTGGCCGAACCCGTCGTGGCGACCGGAGCCGGCGCGGACGCCGACCCGCCGCCGGACGACGGCACGGACCCAGCCGAAGGCCCGGAAGCCGTCGAGGCCCCCGGACCCACCGGGGTCCCGGAAGCCGCCGAAGCAGCCGGCCCCGGCAAGGCCCCCGAGGCGCCCGGAGCGACCTGTGACCGCTGAACCGCCGGAGGAGCCATCGGAGAGACCGAGGTGCCGGGACCGCCCGCGACCGCCCGCTGGACGGCGGGCGCGGGTCCGCCCGGACCGCTCACCCCGGCGGGAGGAGCCGGCGTACCCGACGGCGCACTCGTCCGGGAGGCAGCGGCGGCCACCGAGCCACGGGCCGCACCCGCGCGGGGACCCGCCCCGCCGCCTCTCCCGACCGGCACGGGTGTGGTCCGCGTCGGGGTCTCCGAGGGCGAGGGGTGTCCCGGTGACACCGGTCCGCTGTGCGGGAGGGCCCGCAGGGGCACTGCCGGGGCGCGTTGCACGGGCGGTTCGGCGCCGCCCGACGGCAGGGAGCCCGCCGGGCGTTCGAGGCCCTGCACGGGTCGGCCCGAGGGGGCGTGGGCCGGCTCGCCGAGCATCGCGCCGGACCGTCCGTCCAGCACCGCGTGGGACGCCGTGCCCATGAACGACGGGTTCTGCCAGGTCGGCAGCCGCCCGCTGAACCGGGCGTCCGCGACGGAGGCCCGCCCCTCGGTCATGGCCCGCTGGATCGGCGGCAGCCCCGACCAGGAGGCGGCCACCACGGGTCCGCCGCCCGCGGACACGGGTGTGGGCGCGGGCGCGGCGGCGCCGGCCGGCGACGGCGGTGCCGCCGTCGTGGCCGTCGTCGTGTCCGTACGCCTGCGCAGCCGGTCCAGGAACGCCATCGGTCAGCCCTCCGACCCGGCCCGCGTCACCAGGGACGCGATCTGCTGCGTGTAGCGGCGGCGGTCCTCGTGTTCGAGGTCCAGGATCTCCTCCAGGCTCCAGTGGAAGTGGTAGGCGACGTACGCGATCTCCTCGTGCAGCCGGTCGGTCGCGTACGTCACGATTCCCCCAGGCGGCTCCCGCCGAGTTCCACCTCGAAGGGCTCCGAGCAGTGGGGGCACTCCACCGCCGCCCGGGTGTGGCCCTCGGCGTTCACCTGGCGGTAGAAGTCCTGGAGGAACGCGAGGTCGGAGGCGAACATGTTCTCCACGATCCCGTCGTGCACCATCGCCAGCGTGCCGAGGCGGGTGATGACCCGGCCCAGCAGGACCACCGACAGATAGGCGGGGTTCTCCTGGACGCGCACGTCCCGCAGCGGGATCAGCTCGTCCCGGGCCGTCGCCAGGCGCATCACGCCGTCCCGGTGGACGGTGCCCGCGTCGTCGACGTAACCGCGGGGCAGTTCGAAGGGGAACTCGGTCCGCAGCGGCTGCGCCGCCGGGACCGGCGCCGGGGCGGGCGCGGGCGCCGGTGCGGCGGTCCGCTCCGGCCCCTGCGCCGCCTCCGGCGCCGGGACGTCCACGATCGGGCCCGCGCCCGCCCTGGCAGCCGTACGGCGCATTACTCGATGACCAGTTCTTCGAAGACGATCGTCACGGTCTCGGTGAGCGCGGACGCCTCGCCGGCCTTCAGGGTGCTGGCGGAGATCTTGCTGCACCAGGCGCGGCGCATGTTGTACCGCTTCACCGGGTTGTACTCGTAGTCCATCATGATGATCGACGCGTTCTTGCGGGCCGTGCCCATCCGGCCGGCGATGGAGTCGTTGATCCACGTCGTGAACGCCGAGGACATGGTCATCCCGCGCACCACGGTGACCTGCCCGTCCTTCTGCACACCCGGCATGAGGGTGATCTCGGGCCGGCCCTGCGAGGAGTTCTGCGGACTCTTGATGACGTCCTGTTCCATGTTGAGGCCGTCGACCGACGTGAGGTACTCGACCATCACCCCGTCGATCTGGAGACCGAAATTATGTGAGGTAAGGGAGTCACCCTGGGTGAGAGTCATCTGTTCGCTGTCCTTCTAACCTTCTAAGGCTTCTGACGATCGCGTGCGGCCGGGGCGCAGGCCGGGCCTACTCCTCCAGCTCCCCGCCACCGCTGGAGAACTGGGCCAGCCGGAAGATCACGAACTCGGCGGGCTTGACCGGCGAGACACCGATCTCGCAGATGACGCGGCCCACGTCCACCGACTCCGGCGGGTTGGTCTCCTCGTCGCACTTGACGTAGTACGCCTCCTCCGGCCGCTGGCCGAAGAGGGCACCGCTGCGCCACTCGTTGACGAGGAACGCCGACACGTTGCGGCGGATCCGGGCCCACAGCGCGTGGTCGTTGGGCTCGAAGACCACCCACTGGGTGCCGAGGAGGATCGACTCCTCCAGGTAGTTGAAGTACCGGCGCACGTTCAGGTAGCGCCAGGCCGGGTCCGAGGACATGGTGCGGGCGCCCCAGACGCGGATGCCGCGGCCCGGGAAGGCGCGGATGCAGTTGACGCCGATGGGGTTGAGCAGGTCCTGCTCACCGCGGGTGATCTGGATCTCCAGGTCCACCGCCCCGCGTACGACCTCGTTGGCCGGCGCCTTGTGCACACCGCGCTCGAAGTCGTTGCGGGCCCAGATGCCGGCGACGTGACCGCTCGGCGGGATCACCCGGGACTGCCCGGAGGCGGGGTCGAAGACCTTGATCCACGGGTAGTACAGGGCCGCGTACTTGGAGTCGTAGCCGGCCGTCTCCTGGCGCCAGACGCGCACCTGGCGCGCGTTGAGGCCCGGCGGCGGGTCGATCACCGCGACGCGGTCGCCCATCAGCTCGCAGTGCGCGATCAGACCGAGCTGAACCGCCTTGACGGCCTCCAGGTCGATCGCGCCGCGCTGGTAGGCGGCCATCAGGTCGGGGACGGCGACCATCGAGATCTCGTCCACCGCCTCCAGGCCGCCGAAGCCGGTGCGGTCGGCGGAGTCACCGAGGTACTCGGCGGGGCCGGGGTGGGCGTCGTCCTCGGCGGCCGGCACGGCCGGGGCCTGGGCGGTGGCCGGGGACGCGAGCGCCACGGTCTGGTTGTCGGGGCGGACGAGCTGCGCGGCCGGCGCGGCCTCCTGCACGGTGATGAGCTTCGAGCGCTCCTTCACCTGCGTGACGACGTAGTTGCGGCCGCCCTTCTTGGCGCTGACGTCGAAGGTCTCCACGGCCTTGTCGCCGTCCTTGACGATCAGCCGGAACCGCTCGGCGGGGCCCTCGCCCTCGGGGTCGGCGACCTCGACGCTCAGCGAACCGCCCGCGATCGCGGTCACCGAGAAGGTGCCGAGCTGCTTGGGCTCACCCGGCGGCAGCGCGGCCGGAGCGGCGGAACCGTTCAGCGCGGCGGCCGGGGAGGAACCCTCGGTGGCGCCGTCGGCGGAGCCGCCGACCCGCACGACGTAGGCCGCCGAACCGCCGTTGTTGAAGAAGCCGTAGACCGAGTGCGCGAGGTAGTAGCCGTCGGTGAAGGCACCGAAGGCCGCGACGTACTGAGTCCAGTTGGTCACCAGCGTCGGCTCGTTCAACGGACCGGTGGGCGCGAGTCCGACGAAGGCGGCGACCGATGTGCCCACTCCCTCGATGGGACGCGAGCCGCTGGCCACCTCCTCGACGTATACGCCGGGCGACAGGTAGGACGGCATGCTCTGCTCTCCTCGGGGTACGAGACAGGAACGTCTCCAAGCCTCACGCGCGCGGGCGCCGGACGAAACGTCCGCCGGTGCCGGACCGGGGGCAACTCCGCTGCCCGCAAGGGCAGTCCGTCACGCCCTCCCGTCCCGCCGGCCGGCGGCCACGCCCCGAGGTCTGCCCCGAAGGACCTTCCGCCGCGCGGCCCGGTGCGTTATTCCGGGGAGGAAGACCACCCGTCGCCCGGACCGGGAAGGCCCATGCGCGCACACGAAGAGAACCGTTCGTCCGCCGACCACAAGCCCGCCGACCGGACATCCGCGCACCTCAGGCCCGGCGCCGTCCCGTCCGGGCCGGCCGCCTCACTGCCGCCGCTGCTCGCGCTGCAGCGCGCCGCCGGGAACGCGGCGGTGACCCGCGCGATCGGGGAGGCGCGCCACGAGCACGGCGCGGACTGCGGCCATGAGCCTGCGGCCGTCCAGCGGGCGGAGGAACAGCCCTCCGTGCAGCGCCGATCGTCGGTCTTCGACGCGGTCGGCTCGCCCGCCTCGCCGCTGGAGCCGCGCATCCAGCAGCGGGCGGAGCAGGCGTACGGCATGAGCTTCGCCCATGTGCGGGTGCACTCCGGGCCGGTGGCACAGCGCTCGGCCCAGGAGTTCCAGGCCAAGGCGTACACCACGGGTTCGGACATCGTCGCGGGGGCGTCCCGCCTCGACGACGAGACGATGTTCCACGAACTCGACCACGTCCGCCAGCAGAGCATGGGGCAGGTCTCGGGCACCGACAACGGATCGGGGGCCAAGGTGTCCTCGCCCGGCGACAAGTTCGAGCGCAAGTCCGCCGAGAACGGCCGCCGGATGGCGCAGGGCGGCGCCCCCGACCTGAGCGGCCCCTGACGGCCGCGGTCCCTTTCCCTTCCGGGGCGGCGGCGCACCCGGGAGGGCCGCGAGGGCAGCGAGCTCTGCACTCAAGGCTCCTGACCCGTCGCGGCCGCCGCACTAGCGTCGACGCGTGAGCCTGTGGACTTCTCTGGAACCCGCCTCCGCGACTGTGGACCCGGGTGGCAGTACGCGTGTGCGGTTGAGGTTGCGCAATACCGGTGACGTGGTGGACGAGTACCGGTTCGAGGCGGTGGGTCCGGTCGCGCCGTGGACGTCGGTGGAGCCGGCGAGTCTGCGGTTGTTTCCGGGGACGACGGGGACGGTGGAGCTGACGTTCGCGCCGCCGCGGTCGCCGGACGCGTTGGCGGGTCCGAATCCGTATGCGGTGCGGATCACGCCGACGGAGCATCCGGAGGCGACGACGGTCCCGGAGGGCAATCTGACGGTGACGCCGTTCTCGGAGGTGCGGGCGGAGTTGGTGCCGCCGACGGTGAAGGGGCGGTTTCGGGGGCGGCCGCGGCTGGCGATCGACAATCTGGGCAACACGAAGTTGACGGCGTCGCTGAGTGGCAGTGACACGGGTGATCAGTTGTCGTACGAGATTCGTCCGGGCAGTGTGCAGGTGGAGCCGGGGCGGGCGGTGTTCGTGAAGGCGACGCTGAAGCCGCGGGACATCATCTGGTTCGGGTCGAAGGAGCAGCGGCCGTACACGGTGTCGGTGCTGCGGTCGGGTGCGAAGCCGTTGCCGGTGGAGGGCACGTATGTGCAGCGGGGGTTCTTGCCGCGCTGGCTGGCGACGTTCTTCGGTCTCTTCCTCGCGCTGGCCCTGACGTTCACCATGTTGTGGATCGCCTACAAGCCCAATGTGCGAAGCGGCGCCGACGAACAGACCGTCGAAGCCGGAGCCACCCTCGCACCCAGCCCGTCGGTGTCGCCGAGCCCGCCGTCCCTGCCCAGCGCCGAGGTCTCGGCGCCCGTCGTGCCGCAGCAGACGCAGGAGCCCGCGTCCGGAGGGGGCGGTGGCGGAGGAGGCGGGGGAGGCGGTGGTGGTGCCACGGCCACCGTCACCGCGAAGCCGAAGCCGGACACCGCCGCCACGGCCGTACGCCGCCTCGCCAAGGACGACCCCGGCGGGCGCCACATCTGCTACCGCGCCTACGTCACCGGCGACGGCTGGCAGAAGCCGGTGTGCGACGGCACGATCGCCGGCACCACCGGCCAGGAGAAGCCGATCAGGGCCCTCAACATCGCGGTGGCCGGCGCGGCGGGCTCGGCTGCCAACGCCTTCGTGTACAACTCCGAGTCGACCGACGGCAGGGGCAAGTGGATGCCGAAGTGGACGCCGATCGTCCCGGACCGCGACGACAACTACATCGGCAGCTCGAAGAAGGACGCCCCCTACATGACGGGCTTCGCCATCAACATCGGCAGCGGCCAGATCTGCGAGAGCTCCCACGTCCACGACACAGGCTGGAGCAACCAGGAGTGCGCCGGCCCGCGCGGCGACTTCGAGTTCGGCGGCGCCCTGGAGAACGTCCACTGGCTCGAAGCCGTCAAGTTCACGGTATGACGGGTGACGCTATGACGGGTGACTGGTGACATGACGATCTGGACTTCTCTGGAACCCGCCTCCGCGACTGTGGACCCGGGTGGCAGTACGCGTGTGCGGTTGAGGTTGCGCAATACCGGTGACGTGGTGGATGAGTACCGGTTCGAGGCGGTGGGTCCGGTCGCGCCGTGGACGTCGGTGGAGCCGGCGAGTCTGCGGTTGTTTCCGGGGACGACGGGGACGGTGGAGCTGACGTTCGCGCCGCCGCGGTCGCCGGACGCGTTGGCGGGTCCGAATCCGTATGCGGTGCGGATCACGCCGAGGGAGCATCCGGAGGCGACGACGGTCCCGGAGGGCAATCTGACGGTGACGCCGTTCTCGGAGGTGCGGGCGGAGTTGGTGCCGCCGACGGTGAAGGGGCGGTTTCGGGGGCGGCCGCGGCTGGCGATCGACAATCTGGGCAACACGAAGTTGACGGCGTCGCTGAGTGGCAGTGACACGGGTGATCAGTTGTCGTACGAGATTCGTCCGGGCAGTGTGCAGGTGGAGCCGGGGCGGGCGGTGTTCGTGAAGGCGACGCTGAAGCCGCGGGACATCATCTGGTTCGGGTCGAAGGAGCAGCGGCCGTACACGGTGTCGGTGCTGCGGTCGGGTGCGAAGCCGTTGCCGGTGGAGGGCACGTATGTGCAGCGGGGGTTCTTGCCGCGCTGGCTGGCGACGTTCTTCGGTCTCTTCCTCGCGCTGGCCCTGACGTTCACCATGTTGTGGATCGCCTACAAGCCCAATGTGCGAAGCGGCGCCGACGAACAGACCGTCGAAGCCGGAGCCACCCTCGCACCCTCGCCGACGCCCACACCCGTCCTGACCCCCGCCGCCCCGCCCGAGCCGGCCGCTCCCGTGGCGCCGCAGACCAGCGCCGGCGCCGGTGAGGAGAAGCAGGACACCGGTTCGGGCGGGGGCGGAGGCGGGGGTGGCGGCGCGCCGGCCGCGCCCAAGAAGAAGACCGCGAAGCCCGTGGTGCCCGCGACGAACGTCGTGCTGCGCAACACCACCACCAAGAAGTGCGCGGACATCCCGAACTACGACAAGGGCCAGATCAACGGGCCCGTGCGCCAGTACGTCTGCGACGAGACCACGCACGACAACCAGCGCTGGAACCTCGAGGTGAAGTACCCGAAGGGCGGCCCCGGCAGCAAGCCCCTCTTCCAGATCCGCAACGTCAAGGACCAGCTCTGCATGGACCTGCCGTACTACGGGGCGCAGCCCGTGCGGACCCCGATCACCGAGTTCACCTGCGACGGCACCACCGCCGACAACCAGCTGTGGTGGATCCAGAAGCAGCCGAGCGGCGCGTACTGGATCCGCAACTTCGCCAGCGACAACAAGTGCCTGGACGTGGCCGGTTACAGCGCCGGCGGCAACGACGCCGACCTGACCCTGTTCGACTGCTCCCACACCGACGACCAGGAGTGGCAGGTCGTCCGCACCTCGGACCAGTGAGCCGACCGGGCCGAATCCGGCAACCGGCCTCTCCGTGCCGGGAGTTCTGGCACGGAGAGGCGGGGCGGCACCGTCGCCCCGCTACCAGGCACCCTCGCCCGGCACCAGCCGCCCCGCCTTGCGGTACTCGCGGCGGGCGCCCTCCAGCAGGTCGGCCCCGGTGACCACACCGTCACGGCCGGCGGCGAGATACGCGGCGGTGACGACGGCGCTGCGGATGGAGCCGCCCGCCAGCTCGAAGTCGGCCGCCACCGGGCCCAGTTCGATGTGCTCCGCGCAGGGCACGTGGGTGAGGCTGTGCCGCCACAGGGCGACGCGCTGGCCGGCGTCGGGGAAGGGGAAGTCGACGATCAGGTCCAGGCGCCGGGTGAACGCCTCGTCGATGTTGGCCCGCAGGTTGGTGGTGAGCAGGGCGATGCCGTCGAAGGACTCCAGGCGCTGGAGCAGGTAGGCGCTCTCCATGTTGGCGTAGCGGTCGTGCGAGTCCTTCACCTCGGACCGCTTGCCGAACACGGCGTCGGCCTCGTCGAAGAGGAGGACGGCGTCGGTGCGGTCGGCCTCGGTGAAGATGCGTTCGAGGTTCTTCTCGGTCTCGCCGAGGTACTTGTCGACCACGGACGACAGCTGCACCACGTAGAGGTCGAGACCCAGTTCGGCCGCGACCACCTCCGCCGACAGGGTCTTGCCGGTGCCGGACTCGCCCGCGAACAGGCCGAGGACGCCCCGGCCGCGACCACCGCCCGCGCTGAGCCGCCAGTCGCCGAGGACCCGGTCGCGGTGGCGGGCGCGCAGGGCGAGTTCGTGCAGCCGGCCCAGCGGCTGCTCGGGCAGCACCAGGTCCCCCCAGTCGACGTCGGGCCTGATCCGGCGGGCGTGCCGCTCAAGTCCCGAGGCGGACTGCTGGCGGGCGGCCAGCCGCAGGTGGGCCGGGGTGAGCGGGGTGCCGTCGAAGCCGGCCAGGCGCTGGGCGGCGCGGGCCGCCCGGGTGATGTGGTCGCCCGCCAGGTGGTAGGGCGCGACGGTGGCCGCGAGGTCGAAGCCGGGCTCCTCGCCGAGCGCCGCCGACCAGGCGCGGACCGCGCCCGCGCGCTGCGGGGGCGCCTCCAGGACCAGGGGGTCGTGGTCGCTCCACTGCGGGTCGTAGGGGCGCGAGGCCGTGATCAGCACGAGGACGTCGGTGGCCGAGGCCAGCTCCCGCACCAGGGGGGCCGGTGCGTCGGGCAGTCCGGTGACGACGACCGCGCGGCCGGTCAGCCGGGCCTCCCGCAGCAGGTCGGGCACGCGGTCCTCGGGTCCCGACCAGCGCAGCGCCCCGAGGCCCGCGGTGTGCAGGGCGACCGCGGCCGAGGCGAGGCCGTCCCCCTCGTGGCGTTCGCGGAGGTAGGCGGTGAACGGGGCGCCGGCGGTGAGCCGGGCGGCGAGCCGTCGGGTGAAGCGGCTGAACTCGCTGTCCTGGCCGGCCTCTTCGTCCTCGCCGGCGTCCGCGGGCACCGACAGCGGGTGGAGGTGGCCGGCGAGCGACGCGTCGGGGGTGTCGTCGCCGAGCAGATGCGCGACGAGCCGGTCGGGTACCCGCAACGAGCGGCTGAGGAAGGGCCGTTCGGGCTCCTCCACGACGAGCAGCCCCAGCGCGCACAGCGGGGCCGCCGGCTGTAGCCGGGCGCGGGCGGCGGGCAGGTGGACGGGCAGGCCGCACAGGTCGAGGGCCAGGGCGACGGTGGCGCGCCGCCGGCTGACGTCGTCGTTGAGGTAGCCGTAGAACTGCTCGAAGGCGCGGTCCAGGTCGGGGGCGAGGGCGATCAGCAGCAGCAGGGCGTCGAGGTCGGACAGGCCCAGACGGGCGGCGAGGCCGGTCAGCCGGTCGGGTGACGGCCCTGCGGCGGAGAGGTCGAGCCGGGCGGGCTGCGCCGGACGCAGCAGATGCCGTACGGCCTCCTCCGGCAGGTACAGGCCGCGCAACGGGTCGGCGGCCGTGGGGTCGTCGGCGGCACGCTGGTCGACCAGCAGGGCGACGCGCTCACGCAGTCCGGCCAGCCGGTCCAGGAGGGCGACGGACAGATCGGCCTCCGGGGCCGCCTCCTCGTACGCCGTCGGCGCCGACGTCACGTCGTGCCGCCCCGCGTCGCTTCCCTGGCCTCCCGGGCCACCGCCTCCCGCGCCTCCCGGGCCGCCGTGACCTGCCGTGGCCGGTGCGCGCGCTCCTCCGGCTCCGCCGGCTCGCCGTCCACCGCGCGCACCCGGATCGCGGCACCCTCGGTGACGGGCGGGCCGGCGTCGTACTCGGGATAGGCCGGGAAGGGCGCGGTGACCACGAGGTCGAGGGACGGCTTGAGTTCACCGCCGAGCGCGGACCAGATCTCCGCCAGGGACCGCGACTCCGTCTGGATGCCCGCCACCGACACCGGCATCGTCAAACCCAACGCGCCGAGCGCGCCGGGCAGTTCCGAGGGGGCGATCAGCTCGCGGGGGATCAGCGTGGCCAGCACGGCGGACAGCAGCCGGTGTTCGTCCTGGGGCTGCTTCGTCCACGCGGTCACCAGGTACGACAGCCGGAACCAGCGCGGCGGCTGGCGGCGCTTGACGATCACGTCCCGGTCGTCGCGCACCGACATGTGCCCGCGCTGACGGCGTTTCACGTCCTCGCGGATGTCGTACAGGTAGGCGTTGATGGTGGGCGCGTTGCGCCGGGCCGCCCAGTCGCGGGTGGGGGCGTCGAGGGCGACGTCGATGCCGGATCCGGCCAGCGCCCCGCCGCTGAGCAGCCCTTTGAGGACCTCGTCCACTTCGTGGATCACCGTCGTGCTCCCGCCCTGCCGTGCCAGGGCGCACGCGCCCTGTGTGCCACCTGCGGCCCTACCCGATCCTGCCCTCCGCCCGGCCCGCGCCCGCAGGCACGCCGGGGACGGCCGGGGGGCAGACCGGACTGCCCTCGGGGCCGGTTTCGGATGCCCGTTCGGTCAGATGTAGCCTTCGCGGAGGGCATGCGCCACGGCGTGGGCGCGGTTGCGCAGATGCAGCCGGGTGGTCAGCCCGTGCATGACGTTCTTGACGGTTCGTTCGGAGTAGGACAGCTTGCTGGCGATCTCTCCGGTGTCGAGTCCCTCGGCGACCAGCCGCAGGACGTCGACCTCACGCGGTGTCAGTCCCGAGGCCGGTGCGCCCGACCGGCCGGCGGCTCCGCGGTGCAGCGAGCCCACCTGGCTGATGAGCCGGCCCAGCAGGTCGGCCGGCAGGTCGCCGTCCCCGCGGGCGGCCGCGAGCACGGCCGCCACCAGCCGGGTCGCCGTGGCCTCGTGGCGCCACACGATGGCGCCGACCCCGCACTCGATCACGTCGAGCAGTTCCGTCTCCCGCAGGGCGCCGACCACGAGCACCGCCCGCGCACCCTCACTGCGCACCAGCCGGCGCAGCCGCGTCAGCGCGGCCTCGTCGAGCGTCTCCTCGACGAGCAGGGCCACCGTGCCCGGCCCCGACTCGCTCTCCTCGCGGAGCAGGACCTCCGGGTACCGGCGCAGCTGGCTGAGGGCTCCCTCCCGCGAGATCGGGTCCGAGGCGTGCACCGCCACGGGTACCCGGTCCGCGGCGTCGGCCGTGCCCGGGTGTGTGGTGCGCGATTGGCTGAGCAAGCGTTTCCCCTATGTCCACGTGTGCGCCACCTCCACAGAGCCGGTGGCAGGCGTGCACTCTTCACACTCGTGTGGCGGACGGGACGGGCGCAATCGTGGAGCACCACGAGCAGCACCACGAGATCGGCGCCGCCGCGACCACGACGACGACCGCCCGTCCGGTTCCACGGCTGCCGCACCGGACCGCCGTGGCACTTCTCACGTCACCGCACCCCGTCGGACGGCGTCTTCCCCCGGGGAAGGCGTTCCGTCCGACCAAGGAGGCACGGATGTCCGTACCGCAGCGTGAACTGCCGCGCGAGCACCGGGAAGCCGTCGCGCTGCTGGCGGACCAGGCCGCGCGGGCCCGGGCCGGCGCGGGCGGCCTGGTGCTGCTGCGCGGGGCCACCGGCACCGGCCGGACCACCGTCCTGGAGGCCGCCGCCGAGGCCGCGGCCGGCCACGGCATGCGGGTGCTGCGCGCCCGCTGCTCGCCCGGCGACGCCACCGTGCCCTTCGCCGCCGTACTCCAACTCCTCGCTCCCGTACCCGGATTCGAGCAGTTCGACGCGGCGGGCGGCGAACGGGAGCGGGCCGCGCTGCTGCGCCGCGTCCTGCGCTCCTACGCCGACGAGTCCCCGGTGCTGCTCGCCGTGGACGACGTCCACCTCGCCGACGCCCCCTCGCACCGCTGGCTCGTGGAGACCGCCCGGCACGTCGACCGATTACCTCTGCCGGTCCTGCTGGCCGTCACCGAACGCAGCCAGTACGACATCGACCCGCCCGCCCCCGGCTTCACCCACACCCTCTCGCCGGCCCTCGTGCACACCCACACCCTGGCCCCGCTCACCGCCGAGGCGGCCGCCGGGCTGGTCCGTGCCCGGTTCCCGTCGGCCACCGGGTCCTGGGTCGACAGCTGTGTCCGGGCCGGCGCGGGCAGCCCCCTGCTGCTCGGCGCGCTCCTCGACGACCTCGCCGGCCCCGGCCGGCACCCCACCGTGCCGGAGACGTCCGCCGCGCTGTACCCCGGCACGTACCCGGAGGCCGTGCGCTGGTGGCTGGACAGCGCCGGCCCCGGCACGACCGAGTCCGCGCGGGCGCTCGCGGCCCTCGACGAGGGACGGGACCGCGGAGCGCCCGGCCGGCCGGGCGACGGCCCCGGACACGTCGCCGACGGCCTCGCCGGCCTGCTCGCCGACCTCGCGGGCGCCGACCCCGCCCGGGTCGCGGGCTGGCTCACCGCCATGACCGGACTCGGCGTGCTGCGCCCCGACGCCGACGGCCGCCCCCGCTACGCCCACCCCCTGCTGCGGGACGCCGTCCTCGCCGGAGTGCCCGCCGAGCGGCGGCGGGCCGCGCACCGGGCCGCCGCCGAGGCGATGCTGCACCGCGGCGCGCCCACCGAGACGGTGGCCCGCCAACTGCTGCTGTCCGGACCGGCCGGCACCCCCTGGGCGCCGGCCGTGCTCCAGGACGCCGCCGCGCTCGCCCTGCGCGACGGCCGCGCCGGCGACGCCGTCGCGTTCCTGCGCCGCGCGCTGGAGGAGCCGCTGACCGACGAGCGCCGGCAACGGCTGCTGACCGAACTGGGCTCCCTGGAGTGCGCGGGCACCGAGTCCTCGGCCGGCATACCCCGGCTGTCCGAGGCGCTGCGGCTCGCGGGCGCGCCGCAGGACCGGGTGCGTACGGCGGTGGCCCTGGGCACCGCGCTCGCCGGACGCGGCAAGACGCGCGCCGCCGTGGAGGTGCTGCGCACGGTGGACGGGCAGCTCGCCGGCCGCCCCGAACTCGCGGACCGCTCCGACCTCGTGGGCACCCTGCAGAGCGCGTCCGCGCTGCTGTCCGACCAGGACCAGACGGTCCGCGCGGAGGTGTACCGGTGGCTGTGCGACACCGCCGAACACTCCCCGCGGCTGGTCGGTCCGGCCGCCCGGGCCCTGCTCGTGCGGCACGCGGCGAGCGCCGGACTCACCTCGGCCGACGACGCGATGCAGCGGATGCGCACCCTGCTCGCGGCACCCGCCGACCCGCTGACCGAGCCGTTCCTGCTGGGCACGGCCGCGGCCGTCGCGCAGTGGGCCGACCACCTGGACGAGGCGGACCGGCTCGTCGACCGCGGCCTCGCCGGCCAGCGTCCCGACCTGCTGCACCCGATGCACCAGGCGCTGCTCAACGTACGGGCCGACATCGCGGCCGCCCGCGGCGAGCACACCCGGCTGCCCGCCGAGCCGCTGCTCACCCCGGGCGCCGGGCCCTCCAACGCGCACGCCCACACCCTGATCGCCCTCGTGGAGACCGGCCGCACCGCCGAGGCGCGCCGGCTGGCGGACGGCTTCGACCTGCGGGCGGCCCCGGACTCCTGGGAACTCAACCGCTTCCTGTACGCGCGGGGCGTGCAGCGCGCCGCGGCGGGTGAGTGGGCGGCGGCGCTGCACGACTTCCTGGAGTGCGGCCGCCGGCAGAGCGCCCGCGAGGTGTTCAGCCCGGTCGTCACCCCCTGGAGATCGGCCGCCGCCGAGTGCCGGCTCGCCCTCGGCAGTCCCCTGGAGGCGCTCGCCCTGGCCGGGGAGGAACTGCGGCTGGCCCGTGTGTGGGGCACCCCCCGCACCATGGGGCGCGCCCTGCGGGTCCTCGGCACCGTCACCGGCGGCCGCCGCGGCCTGGAGCTGGCCGAGGAGGCCGTACGACTGCTGCGGGACGCCCCCGCCGCGGCGCAACCGGAGTACGTGGCCGCGCTGGTCGCCCAGGGCCGCCAGCTGACCGCCGCCGGGGATCGAAGCCGGGCCCGGCACTGCCTGCGGGAGGCGGCCGAACGCGCCGAACGTCTCGGCGCGCCGCGGCTGCGGACCCTCGCGGAGGACGCGCTGCGCGAGGGCGGCGCCCGCCGCACCACCGGCGTCCGCACCGGCTCGGGGTCCCTCACCGGCAGCGAGCGGCGCATCGCCCAACTGGCCGCCGACGGACGCACCAACACGGAGATCGCCGGCCTGCTGCACCTGGCCCGCCGCACCGTGGAGACCCACCTCACCAGCACCTACAAGAAGCTGGGCATACGGCGGCGGAACGAGCTGAGCCAGGCGCTCAGGACGCCGTAGACGCGGGGTTCACGGGGCCGGCGGCGGGACCGCCCGGCCGGTTCCCAGATGGTGGTCGGGGTCCTGGAGCCGTCCGCCCTGGGCGGCCAGCATGCGGCGGACGGCGGGCTCCGGCATACGGATCACCACCGGCGTGGGCAGCGTGATCTCCCGTACCGCCGTGCCGGTGCGCGAGGTGCGGACCCGGTCGGTCACCCGGGCCACCACCCTGACGTCGAGCGTGAACTGCACCAGGACCGAGGCGAGTTTCGGCTTGTGCAGCGGCATCGAGCCGGCCGAGTTGACCGCGCCGTCGGACGTGCCGCCCGAGCCGTCGGAGTTGCCCATCAGCTGGTTGAGGCGGAACTCGTCCGCGTTGAGCAGACCCGCGCCCGCCAGGCCCCGCGCGGCCCGGCCCCGGTCGGTGGAGCTCACGCCGTCCGTCTGCGTGGGACGGGGTGCGTCCAGGTGGCTCTGGCCCACCGTCTCGAAGGTCATCTTGTCGCCGACGCCCAGCACCCGACCGTTCCTGAGCCGCGCGTGCACCGAGGCCCGCAGGTCCTGGCCCGTGGCGCCGCTCGCATGCACCGGCGGCAGGTCCGCCCCGGCGGTGGTCAGCAGCGGCAGCGCGGCGATCAGCCACTCGGTGGAGACCGCCTCCTGCAGCGTGTGGGCCGCCGCCTGGCCCCGGTCCCCGAACCGGTCGCCGCCGCCCGCCTGCCGTACCGCGGAGTTCACCAACTCCCGTACCCGGGGAGCCCCCTGGAAGCCGTTCACCTGGGCCTCCATCGGCAGCCGCACGCCGTCCGCGCGCCAGGCGCCGAGCCCGGCCGCCGGGTCGCCGGCCACCGCGCGCGGGCCCTGGCCGGCCCGCAGCGCGTCCGCCCGGGGGGCGGACACCCGGGCGAGGGCCGCCAGATCCTTCTCCGGTGCCCGGTGGGTCAGCGTCAGGCCGTCCATCCGTGCGAGGCCCAGCCGGGTGCCGCCCCGGTACAGCTCCAGGCTCGCCCGGATCGGCATCCGGGTCCTCGCCGACTTCGCGGTGGACGCCTCCGCGACCGTCTTCATGCCGAGCTGGCCGCGACTCGCCTCGCCGGCGCGCCGCGAGTCGCCCGACGCGAGGCCGAGGCCGGCCCCGCCGCCCAGGCTCTTCAGCTGTCCCGCCCCGGCCTCCGGTTTGCCGGAGCCCGCGAGGACGCCCTCCACGCCGGTCACCGCGCTCTCGTCCCGGGAGGTGGCCTGTTGCGCGACGGCCGAGGTGATGTACTCCATGTCCCGGCCGTCCTCCGCAGGACCGGCCGGTGTGGCGTTCCCCACGCGGTCGACCTTGAAGACCGCCCAGTAGGGCGTTCTGCGCCCGTCGAACAGCTCGACGGTGACCCCGCCGTCCATCGCGCCGGACAGCAGCCCGGCCGCGCCGTCGCGGTCCAGGACCCGCAGCAGGCGCTGCACGTTGTCGTTGCGGTCCTTGAGCTGCTGCCTGGGCAGCAGGTCCTCGGCCAGGCCGGGGCGGTCGCCGCGCGCGAGACGCGAGCGCAGCGACTCCAGCAGCGGTACGAAGTCGGGCAGCTCCTCGATCATGCCGAAGCCGAGGGGGAGGCCGCGGGGGAGGACGGGCCCGGCCGGGACGCCCCCGGAGGAGCCGACGCCGTCCGTGCCCGCCGGCCGCTGCCGGCCGTCCACCGGGCCCGCGGCCCGCTCGCCGCTGGAGGCGGCCCGCTCGCCGTCGCGGCCGGCCCGTTCGGCGGCCGCACGGGAGCTCTCCGCCACGCTGCCGTCCCGCGGCGACGGCGTCGCGGCCTTCCGCTCCGCGTCCCGCTTCGCCTTCCGCTCCCCCTCCTGTTCCAGCTGCCGGCGGACCGACGCCGGCAGCTGGGCCTCCGTCAGCCACACCGCGGCCTCGGCCGGCAGGGTGCGCGCCTCCTTCGCCACGTACGGGCCGCCCCCGGTGACCTGGACCTCCGCCACCATGTTCACCAGCAGGTCGCACTGGACCAGGTACAGCGGCGCCTTCTTCGGCGTGTGGGCGTTGCGCTCGACCGTGCCGGAGACACCGGACGACTCGGCGCCGCCCCTGCCCGTGGTCCGGAACGCCGACAGGCCCTGGCCGGTGCGCCACTCGGGGCCGTTCTCCGTGCCGGTGGCGCCGGCCTGCACCGTGGTGGTGACGCTCTGCCCCTGCTGGCCGGCGGCCTGGTGCCCGCCGAGCACGAAGGTCTCCGTGCCGGGTCCCGCGCCCCGGTGCAGGAACTTCGGGTTGGTGAGGGTGAGCCGGGTGCCGACCGCGCCGTTCAGGGCGGCGAGGCGGCGCGGATAGCGGAGGTTCTTCACCACCCAGCCGGACGAGGCGGCCTGGCGCAGCGCGGCCGTGATCGCCTGCGGGGCGAGCCGCTCCTCGACCGCCAGCCGCGGGGCGAGCCCCTCCGCCGCCAGCGCGGGGTCCTCCCGTACGCCCTTGTTGCGGGCGGCGGCCCTCGACAGCAGGCGCAGCGCCAGGTCCCGGACGGGCTGTCCGTCGCCGAGGGTCTCCACCAACTGCCAGTCCCGCAGCACCTCTCCGGTGGAGGGGCGGGGCACCAGCGCGGCCAGGTCGCCGATGCCGGTGGCGGCGACGTCCCAGTCGGGGCGCGGGGCCTGCGCGCGGCGCCCGCCGGCCACCGCCCGCTGCCGCTGCCTGCCCTCGTCGTCCAGGGTGAACTCCGCGGGTGTGACCAGCCGTACGTCCTGCTCCTCCAGATGCAGCCCCGCCAGCGTCTTCGGCTCCGGCACGTCCCGTCCCGGTGCGCCGGGGGTGAGGCCGCGGGCGAGCTTGCGCGGCCGGGAGGTCATCGTCACGCCCACGTCCAGGCGCAGGGCGGCCCCGAAGGTGGCGGCCGTCTCGGAACCGTTGGTGAGCAGGTCGGTGCGGGTGGTGGGGCCGGCCTGGTTGCGGCGGGTGCCGGTGCTGTGCCGCTCGTAGCGGGCCGCGCCGGTCAGCACGCCGGGGACCAGCCGGACCTGGCCGAGGACCAGCCCGCCGATGGAGCGTGAACTGCTGCGTCCGCTCTGCGCGTTGCTGGTGACACCGGAGTGGCTGCGGACCATCCAGTCCTTGGTGTCGCCGAGATACCCCGTCTCGCGCAGGGCGCCCTTGACGCGGATCTGCACGTCGTGGGCGTGCAACGTGGTCTTGCGGCGCAGCCGCACCCGGATGCCGGTGGACAGCAACTGGTCCTTGTTGACCCGTAGGTTGGTCTCCGACAGCGCGGTCATCAGCTCGCGGTGGTTGTCCCGCTGGGCCTCCGCCTCCTCCCTGCTGGTGTGCGCGCCGGGCGGGGTGAGGCCGAAGGCCGGGAGATAGCCGGCCAGCCGCGGGTCGGTGGCGAACAGTTCCTGTACGGCCCGCACCATGGGGCCGGTGTCGAGCCGGCTGAGGGCGACGCTGGAGCCCATGGCGCCGAAGGGCAGATGGCGTTCGACGTCCACCTCCCGGCCGTATCCGTCGGTCACCTTCTCGCCGTTCTCGTCGGTCCGCTTCGGCTTCTCGACGAACTCGCCCGCCGCGGTGCCCGGTGGCAGCGGCAGCCCGAGTTCCCGCGCCTCGTCGGCCCGCAGGCTCATCCACACCTTCATGGAGTGCTCAGCGACCCGGGTGCTGGGATCGAGGACCATCCGCGCCGAACGGGGGCCGGTGCCCTCCACGGTGAACCTCACGGTCGCCGTGTAGAGCACCTTCTCGCCGCGTACCTCGGCGCCCTGGCGGCTCGACACCGTCTGCTCGTTCACGGTGAACCGCGCCTTGCGTGCGCCCGCGACGGGCATGGCCGTACCGCGGACGACGGCAGCGTTGCCGGCCGCTCCGAGGCCGATCGCCGGGCCCAGCCCGGCGGTGAGGGCCCGCCCCTTGCCCGCGGAGTCGGTGACCGTGCTCTGCGTCTGCTGGTGGGTGCGCAACTGCGTCTTGCCGGTGCTCCAGGCGGGGGAGAGGCCGCTGATCGCGGCGCGCATCCGATAACTGCCCGCGCTCCGGCCGTCCTTGGCGTGCAGGTCCTCGCCGGTGACGCCGTCGCGCAGCAGCCGGGGCATGTCCTCCAGGACGGTGGCCGTCGAGGTCGCCCGGTACAGCCGGGCCAGGCCGGGCGCGCCCGGTGCGGTGAGCGAGGGGTGCAGCACGGAGGCGACCGCGTCGAAGAGGCCGCCGCCGCCCCGGTGCGGTGCGGCGGTGTCGCTCACGCCGAGCGGGGCGAGGGAGTCGGCGAGCGAGACGGCCCGCGCGGTGTCCGCGGTGACGGGTCGCGGGGCGTGGGGCGCGGTGGTGCCGACGGGCACCAGGTGCTCCACCGGCACCCGCTGGGTGAGGGTGCCCACGTCCTGGAAGGTCTGCGCGTTCGAGGTGCCGTGCTTCTTGACCCGCACCTCGTAGCGCACCGCGCGGGGTACCTCCACCGAGCCCTTGTCGCTGCGCAGGACCCGCGGTTCGGCCACGGTGCGCAGGCCGCGGGACTCCCGGGAGGACTGCCAGGGCTGCGCGTTGCCGGTGGCGGCGGCGCCCACCCAGACACCGGGGGCGACCGGCGCGAGCCCGAAGGCCAGACCGCCCGCGCCCTTGCTGGAGGAGCCGCCGGCCGTGGTGCTGACCCCGGCGGAGGTGTTGTGCTGGACGTCGACCTTGGTGTCCTTGCCCTCCGCGTCCTCCAGTTCGGCCTGCGGCACCCCGTCCCGGCCCGGAGAGGCGGTGGCCAGCTGCCCCGGGGGCTGGAAGACGGGCGGCTTGTCGCCGGGGGCGCGGGAGATCCGCACGGTGACGTCGTACGACTCCTTGCCCCGCCCGCCCTCGACGGCGAAGGCGCGGCCCGCTCCGAAGAAGCTCTCCGGCCGTCCGGCGAGGTCGGCGGCGAGGGCGGCGACGGTGCCCCCGCCGTGACCCACGACGGAGGCCACCGCGTGCCGCACGAACTCGTGCCCGGTCAGCCCGTACGCCGTGGACAGCCCGCCCGTCTCCAGCTCCATCAGGTACGGCGGCAGCACGAACCCGGTCTCCGTGCGCTCCTCGACCGCCGGCAGCGGGGCGGGGACGCGCTGCCGGCCGGTGGTCCGCGCCGATCCGGACCGGCCGCGCCGCACGGCCTGCGAGGTGGCCGCGTTGCCCGCGGCCTGCTGGATGGCGAGCAGCGCCCGGGGCGGGGCGGCGACGGGCGGCGGGCCGGTGGTGCGGGGCACCCGGGGTGCCGCCTGAGAAGCCTCGGTCCTGCCGTCCCCTGACTGCCCCTGTGTCCGCACGACGTCAACGTAGCCACCGTCCGCGCAGGTCGGGGGGTGTCCGAGCAGGGCTGGGCTGTTCGCCTTCCGGGGCACACCGGGGAGTCAACTCCCGTACACCTGACGGCCTTCTGAGGCCGCCGCGGCACCTGTGGCCGCCCCGAACACGGAATTGAACGCGTTCAATTCCAGGCGTACGCTGTCCCCATGAGCGACAGAGCCGCCCTGCTCAAGGGCATTCGCGCCTGGCTGGCCTTCTTCGTCGTCTGCCTGGTGCTCAGCGGCGCCACCGCCTTCCCCCTGGTACACGAACTGCGCTGGACCGAGGACCTGCTCCGGGCGCTGTCCGTCCCGGAGCACGTCCCGGCCCTGACCGACTGGATCGGGCACGTCCGGCGCGGACTCGACACCGCCGACGCCGACTACCCGTTCCTCCTCTACGGCACCGACTGGCTGGCCTTCGCCCATCTGGTGATCGCCGTCGCCTTCTACGGCCCCTACCGCGACCCGGTCCGCAACGTCTGGGTCGTCGAGGTCGGGATGATCGCCTGCGCCGGGATCATCCCGCTCGCACTGATCTGCGGCCCGCTGCGGGACATCCCCTTGTGGTGGTCGGTGATCGACATGTCGTTCGGCGTGTTCGGAGTGATCCCGCTGTACGTCGTACGGAAGAGGATCCGGGCCCTGGAGGCCCTGGAGAATGCGACGGCGCCCACCATGAACACCAGTCCGGCGGCGGCTACTTGAGGGCGGCCCGCGCGATCCGCTCGGTGACCGGGTTCATCCCCTCGCCCTTCGCGTCGGTCGCGCCGACGGACAGCACCAGCGTGCGGGACAGGTCACGGGTCGCGGCGAGCAGCGTGCCGTAGCCGTAACGGGCGCCCGACTTGAGCCAGTAGACCCGCCCGCCGAACTCGAACCGCTGCAGCCCGGCGCTCATGGTGGCGCCGTCGATCCCCGCCGGGAGGGTGAACATCTCCCGCAGCTGCGGCCGGGGGACGAGGTCGCCGCGGAACAGCCGGGTCACCAGGCGCTCCAGGTCGGCGGTGGTGGAGATCATGTCGCCCGCCGCGAACCGGTCCGCCTGGTTCCAGTCCGTGACGTCCACGAACTCCTCCGTCCCGTCGGCCCGTTCCACCTTCTGGTAGCCGTGGTTGTGCGGGCCGCGGATGCGGGGGTCGGTGCCGGGGAAGTACGTGTCCCGCATCCCCGCGGGCCGCAGCACCCGCCGGGTGGCCTCCGAGGCGTACGACCGCCCCGTCACCTTCTCCACGAGCAGACCGAGCACCGTGTAGTTGATGTTCAGGTAGTGCTGCTGCGTGCCCGGTGCGAACTCCGGCCCCTTCGCCGCCGCCGACGCCACGACCGTCCGCGGCGACAGGGTGTCGAAGCGGTGCGCGTACTGGTCCTCGAAGGAGTCCCCGAAGCCGTCGCCCGCCGGGATGCCGCTCGTGTGGTTCAGCAGCTGCCGTACGGTGACCCCGGCGAAACGCGGGCCGAGCAACCCTGGAAGGTAGTGCGCCACGGGCGTGCCCAGGCCGATCCGGCCCTTTGCCGCGAGCTGGAGCACGAGGGCCGCCGTCACCACCTTCGTCGTCGACCCGGCGCGGAAGCGGGCGTCCGGGTCGGCCGCGCGGCCGCTCTCCAGGTCGTGCACGCCCGCGCTGCCGCGCCAGCTGCCGTCAGTACCGCCGACCCGTACGAGGGCGGCGGTGGCGTCCGCGTCCGGGAGCCCGTCGAGCGCGGCCCGCAGGGCGGCGGCGTCCGGCCCGGCCGCGGTGCCGTGCGCGGTCGCCGTCCCCCGCGCGGCGGCCGGCCCCGGCGCGGCGAACACCGGCGCGGCCAGCGGACCGGCCCCCAGGGCCAGGGCGAGCGAGGCGGCGAGGACGGTGGTACGACGGCGAACACGCATGGGCTGCTCCAGGGTGAGAGGGGCCGAGGGGGTTGCGATCAGCCTCCGCCCTCTCACGACCGGCGGGATCATCACCCGGGACGACCACCGCCCCTGGCGTATCCCCGACCAAGTTCCGCACCCAGTAAGGGTGTTGTGGGGGGAGCGCCCCTAAGGGGGCTGAGAAACCCTTGTCACACCCTCGAAGGGCGCGGCGCAGCCGCCGCTTCGGGGGCGCGGGGAACGGCGCGCCGAGCCACGACGCACCCGCAGCCACGCCACCACCACGACTCAGCGCCCGGACCGCCCCCCGGCCTCCCCACCCCGCAACGCGTGCAGCACATCGACCCGGTTGGTAGTGATCGAGTCGACACCCGCGTCGAGAAGCCGCCGCATCGACCGCCGAGTGTCGGGCGTCCACACGGACAGCAGGTACCCGTCCCGGTGGACCCGGTCGGCCAACTCCCGTGACACCAGCCCGAACCGGTAGTTGAGCCACCGCGGCCGCACCGCAGCGAGCAGCGCAGCCCGCGGCGGCGCGACCGTCTTCCAGGTCAGCGCGATCTCGGCGGCCGGGTCGGCCGCCCGCACGGCGAGCATGGCCGGCGCGTCCGCGCAGTAGTACACCCACTCCCCGGCCCCGCACTCCCGCACGACGTCCACAATCCGCCGTACCGCCGACCGGCTCGGCGCCCCCGGCAGGTCGAGCATCAGCCGGCTCCCGTCGGCCGCGGCGAGCGCCTCGGCCAGTGTCGGCACCCCGCCCCCGGTCAGCCCGCGCACCTCGGCCGCCGAGAGGGAGTGCAGCGGCCGGTCGAGTTCCCACAGCCGCTTCAGCGTCTCGTCGTGCAGTAGCACCGGCACACCGTCGCGGGTGAGCCGTACGTCGACCTCGACGGCGTCCGCCCCCCGGCTCAGCGCGGAACGCAGCGAGTCGAGCGTGTTCTCCCGGGCGCGGTAGGGGTCGCCGCGGTGGGCCACGGCGGTCACGTTCTGCGGGGACGTCATGGCGACGGAGCTCTCCGATGCGAGGACGGGTGCGGGTGCGGCTGCGAGGGGGGCGGCGGGGCTCAGGGGGCGAGCCATGCCGAGGTGTACGCGTCGATCTCGTCCCTGATCCGGGTCTTCCCGGCCCCGCTCAGGAAGGATGCCTCGACCCCGTCCTTGGCCAGGTCGGCCACGCCCCGCTCGTCGAGGTCGAGGAGCCGGGCGGCGACGGCGTACTCGTTGTTGAGGTCGGTGCCGAACATCGGCGGGTCGTCCGAGTTGACGGTCACCAGGACCCCGGCCGCCACGAACTCCTTGATCGGGTGCTCGTCGAGGGTGCGGACCGCGCGGGTGGCGATGTTGGAGGTGGGGCAGACCTCCAGCGCGATGCGGTGCTCGGCGAGGTGGGCGAGCAGCTTGGGGTCCCGGGCGGAACTGGTGCCGTGTCCGACCCGCTCGGCCCGCAGGTCGGTCAGCGCGTCCCACACGGTCTCGGGGCCGGTCGTCTCGCCGGCGTGCGGCACCGACCGCAGTCCGGCGGCGATGGCCCGGTCGAAGTACGGCTTGAACTGCGGGCGCGGTACGCCGATCTCGGGGCCGCCGAGACCGAACGACACCAGTCCCTCGGGGCGTACCCGGTCGTCGGTGGCGAGCCGTACGGTCTCCTCGGCCGCTTCGAGCCCGGCCTCGCCGGGAATGTCGAAGCACCAGCGCAGCACGGTCCCGAACTCGGCCTCGGCGGCCTTGCGCGCGTCCTCGATGGCGTCCATGAACGCCCGCTCGTCGATACCGCGCCGGGTCGAGGAGAACGGCGTGATGGTCAGCTCGGCGTAGCGCACCTGCTGACGGGCCAGGTCGCGGGCCACCTCGTAGGTGAGGAGCCGGACGTCCTCCGGGGTACGGATCAGGTCGACGACGGACAGGTACACCTCGATGAAGTGGGCGAAGTCCGTGAACGTGAAGTAATCGACCAGCGCCTCGGGGTCGGTCGGCACCCTGGAGTCGGGGTGGCGGGCGGCCAGTTCGGAGACGATGCGGGGGGAGGCGGAGCCGACGTGGTGGACGTGCAGTTCGGCCTTGGGCAGGGACGCGATGAACGCGTGCAGGTCGCGCGGTACGCCGGGGTCGACAAGGCGGTCGGTCAAGGGTCCTCCCCAAAAACGGCGTCCCCGGCCGGTGTACGGCGGGACGCGGGTGATCGGCTGATCGGTGACTCGGGATCATCGTAGGCCGGAGGCACACACGCGGGCGGCGCCGCATAGCATGACGCCACGCACAACGGAGGGGGCCCACGATGTCCGACGACGCGCAGCCGCCGAACGCGCCCGTGGGCACGGGGGACCGACCACCCGCCGGCAAGGTCCCGCTCGACAAGCCGGCCCGGCCGGGCGACGCGGCGGCCCCGGCACCGGCCCCCTGGCCGGCGCCGGCGAGCGGCGGCGCCCCCGGCACCGGCACCGGCACCCCGGCCGGACCACCGCCCACCGTGCACGACCAGCAGACCGTCACCGCTCTCCCCGGTCCCTACGGCACCCCTCCGGCGCACACCCCGCCGGTCGACGCCTCACCGGCCCCGTGGGCGTCCCCGTTCGCCGCACCGAACCAGTCCGCCCCGGCCACTCCGGCGAACGGCTCGGCGGGACCGAACGGCCGATCCGGCGCGAACGGCCAGGGCGTCAACCCCTTCGCCCCACCCCAGCAGGGCGCCGCACCCCAGCACGGCGCTCAGTCCCAGCACGGCGCTCAGCCGAACCCCTTCGCCCCGCCGCATTCCTCCGCACCGGCCCACGGTCCCGCCGGCCCGTTCCCCCCGCCCGCCGCCCCCTACCCCCAGGGGGAGCCGGTGCCCCCGCCGCCGATCGCCCCCGACGGCCCCGGCCAGGTCCTCTACGGCTACCCGGCCCAGCCTTCCTACGGCGGCTACGACGGCTACCCGGGCCAGAGCGGACACGGCGGCCCGGGCGGAGCGCACGCCCCGCGGTCCCAGGGCGCCGGGGCGTACTACGGCTGGTCCGGCCTGACCCCGCAGCCGAGCAACGGCCTGGGCACGGCCGGTCTCGTGCTCGGCATCGTCTCGTCCGTCCTCTTCTGCCTGGGGCCGCTCGCCATCCCCCTGGGCATCCTCGCGGTGATCTTCGGTCTGGTCGCCCGGGGGAGGGCCCGCCGAGGGGAGGCGACCAACCCGGGCCAGGCCCTCGCCGGGATCATCTGCGGCTCGGTGGGCATCGTCGCCGGCCTGGTGATCAGCGCGCTCCTGATAGCGAAAGGGAGCTAGCGACCGGCCGCCCCTGCCCCGCACCGGAGCGCCGTACAAGAAGCCGGAGAAGCCGCGGAAGCCCGAGAGATACAGGAAGGCCGAGAGGCCCAGGAAGGCCGAGAGGCCCGGAAAGCCAGGGCCCCGACGAGGCCCCCGTCAGCCCTCGGCCGTCTCGCCCCCCAGTCTCTCCCTGGCCTCCATCAGCGCGAAGCCCAGCAGGTTCGGCCCCCGCCACCGCTCCGGGTCCGTCGCCGCCTCGTCGCCCGCGGCCAGTCCGATGCCCCACACCCGGTCCAGCGGGCTCGCCTCCACGAGGACCCTCTCCCCGGTGCCCAGCAGGAAGTCCCGCAGGGCGGGGTCCGCGGCGAACTTCCGCACGCTGCCCTCGACCACGAGGGCGAACCGCTCCCGCTCCCACACCGCCTCGTCGAAGCCGCGCACGAGCCGGCCTGCCTTCTTCGCCTCGGCGGGATGTCTCGCGGCGAGCACCCGCCCGGCCGCCTCGGCGTCCCCGAACAGCCGGGCCTTGCCGGCCATCATCCAGTGCTCGGCGGTCGCGTAGACCACGGAGTCGGCCACGAACGGTGACGGCCACCACTGGCTGAGACAGCTCGCGCCGACCTGTCCGTCCGCCCGCGGCCGGTGCCCCCAGAAGTGCAGATACCTGACCCGTGCCCCCGCGCGGACCTCGCTGACCAGCGTGTCCCAGGAGTCGATCTTCCCCATGCACGCGAGTGTGGCACGCACCACTGACACTCCGTCCTCCCTTTTCCTCGCCGACTCGACACCTGGTCGACAGATTCCGTCGCGTAACCAAAAGGCAACAACGGAATCACTTGTTGGAGTCCCTTTGCTCTGTCAGGATCGGCACTCAAATCAAGCTGGAGCTACGCCACCCGCCCTCAGGTTCGGGCACCGGCGGAGGAGAGCGACATGCACAAACCGGGCAACGCCACCCCGAGCCGGTTCCCGGCCCGGGACCGCTTCGCGGACGGCGCGCAGTTCATCGCGGGCCGTCCGGCCAAGGGCACCTCCGGCCGTACGCACACGGTCGTCGACCCGGCCACCGGCGAGGACGTCCTCACGTACGAGCTGGCCGGCACCGCCGACGTGGACGCGGCGGTCGCCGCGGCGCGCGGGGCGTTCCCCGGCTGGGCCGCCACCACCCCCGGCGAGCGCTCCGACGCCCTGCACCGCTTCGCCGCCGTGCTCGCGGAGCGCGCCGAGGACTTCGCCCGCGCGGAGTCCCTGCAGTGCGGCAAGCCGCTCAAGCTGACCCGCGAGTTCGACGTGCCGGGGACCATCGACAACACCGCCTTCTTCGCCGGTGCCGCCCGTCATCTCCAGGGGCAGTCGGCCGGCGAGTACTCGGGTGACCACACCTCGTACGTCCGACGCGAACCGATCGGTGTCGTCGGCTCCATCGCGCCCTGGAACTATCCCCTCCAGATGGCCGCCTGGAAGATCCTTCCGGCGATCGCGGCGGGCAACACCGTGGTGCTCAAGCCCGCCGAGCTGACCCCGCTGACCTCCCTGCTGTTCGCGCGGGCCGCCACCGACGCGGGCATCCCGGACGGCGTGGTCAACATCGTCACCGGCACCGGCCTGGAGGCCGGTGAGCGCCTGGTCGGGCATCCCCACGTGGCCATGACCTCCTTCACCGGGTCCACCGCGGTGGGCAGGCGGGTGGCGGAGATCGCCACCGCGACCGTCAAGCGCCTGCACCTGGAGCTGGGCGGCAAGGCGCCCTTCGTGGTCTTCGACGACGCGGACCTGGAGGCGGCCGCCAACGGCGCCGTGGCGGGCGCGCTGATCAACACCGGCCAGGACTGCACGGCCGCCACCCGCGCGTACGTGCAGCGGCCCGTCTACGAGGAGTTCGTCGCCCGGACGGCGGCCCTCATGGACACCGTCCGGCTGGGCGACCCCTTCGCGGCCGGCACCGACCTCGGCCCGCTCATCTCGCACGTCCAGCGCGACCGGGTGGCGGGCTTCGTCGACCGGGCGCGGGCCTACGCGCGGGTGGTCACCGGCGGTGAGGTGCCCGAGGGTGATCTGAAGGACGGGGCGTACTACCGCCCCACCCTCATCACCGGCGCCGCGCAGGACAGCGAGATCGTCCAGGCCGAGATCTTCGGTCCTGTGCTGGTCGTTCTGCCGTTCGACGACGATGATGAGGGGATCCGGCTGGCCAACGACACCCCTTACGGGCTCGCCGCCTCCGCCTGGAGCCGTGACGTCTACCGGGCCAACCGCGCCACCCGCGAGATCCAGGCGGGCTGCGTGTGGGTCAACGACCACATCCCGATCATCAGCGAGATGCCCCACGGCGGGTACAAGGCGTCCGGCTTCGGCAAGGACATGTCCGCGTACTCGTTCGAGGAGTACACGCAGATCAAGCACGTGATGTTCGACAACACGGCGGTGGCCCGGAAGGACTGGCACCGCACCGTCTTCGGGGACCGATAGCAGAACAGGCCGCCCGACCCGCGGCCGCACACCCTCCCGAAAGGGCACCAAGCGCATGGAGCAGTACGAGCCCGACCGCCTGTCCCCGGCCCAGGTCTCCGCGATGCGGCGCAGCCTCCGCAACGGCAGGGCCTCCCTGACACGCCGCTCGATGCTGCGCGCCTCCGCCGGCGGCGCGCTGGCGGTCGGTGGACTGGGGGCACTGAGCGCCTGCGGCATCCCCGCGGCGGGCCAGACGCAGGGCGGTGTCTCCGCGGACGACCACTCGGCCACCGAGAAGAGCGTGAACTTCTCCAACTGGACCGAGTACATGGACGTCGACGACAGCGGCAAGCACCACCCGACGCTGGACGCCTTCACCGAACGCACCGGCATCAAGGTCAAGTACACCGAGGACATCAACGACAACAACGAGTTCTTCGGCAAGATCAAGCCGCAGCTCGCCGCCGGCCAGGACACCGGCCGGGACATCATCGTCCTCACCGACTGGCTGGCCGCCCGTCTCATCCGACTGGGGTGGGTGCAGAAGCTGGACTCCTCCCACCTCCCGCACGCCTACGCCAACCTGTCGGAGCAGTTCCGCGACCCGGACTGGGACCCGGGCCGCGCCTACTCCTACGTCTGGCAGGGCATCTCGACCGTCATCGCCTACAACAAGAAGGCGCTCGACGGCGTCGAGGTGAAGTCGATCTCCGACCTGCTCGACAACCCGAAGCTCAAGGGCCGCGTCGGCTTCCTGTCGGAGATGCGCGACACCATGGGCATGACGCTGCTGGACATGGGCAAGGACCCGGCGAACTTCACCGCCGACGACTACGACGCGGCGATCGCCCGGCTGCAGAAGGCCGTCGACAAGGGGCAGATCCGCCGCTTCACCGGCAACGACTACACCTCGGACCTGACCAGCGGCGACTTCGCCGCGTGCGTCGCCTGGGCCGGTGACGTCGTGCAGCTGAAGGCGGACAGCCCGGACATCGACTTCCTGATCCCGGACAGCGGATACATGACGTCGACCGACAACATGCTGATCCCCAACAAGGCGCGTCACAAGACGAACGCCGAACGGCTCATCGACTACTACTACGAGCCGAAGCCGGCCGCACAGCTCGCCGCGTACATCAACTACGTGTGTCCCGTCGACGGCGTGAAGCCCGAGCTGGCGAAGATCGACAAGGGGGCGGCGGACAACCCGCTGATCATCCCCGACAAGGCCATGGCCGCCAAGTCCCGTGCCTTCCGCTCCCTGAGCGCGAAGGAAGAGACGGCGTTCGAAGAGAAGTTCGCGAAGCTGACTGGGGCGTGACCACCGTGACGACGAACAGCACCGACCGCGGCGGCGACGTCCGCCTCTCGGGCATCAGCAAGACCTACGGCTCCTTCACCGCCGTACAGCCGCTGGACCTGACCGTCCCGCAGGGCTCGTTCTTCGCCCTCCTCGGCGCCTCCGGCTGCGGCAAGACCACCACCCTGCGGATGATCGCGGGACTGGAGGAACCTTCCTCCGGCACCGTCTTCCTCGGCGATCAGGAGGTGACCGCCCTGCCGCCGTACAAGCGGCCGGTGAACACCGTCTTCCAGTCCTACGCCCTCTTCCCGCACCTGGACATCTTCGAGAACGTCGCCTTCGGGCTGCGCAGGCGCGGCATCAAGTCGGTGAAGAAGCAGGTCGGCGAGATGCTGGACCTGGTACAGCTCGGCGAACAGGCCCGCAAGAAGCCGCACCAGCTCTCCGGCGGCCAGCAGCAGCGCGTCGCCGTCGCCCGGGCCCTGATCAACACGCCCAAGGTGCTCCTGCTCGACGAGCCGCTCGGCGCCCTCGACCTCAAGCTGCGCCGCCAGATGCAGCTGGAGCTCAAGCGCATCCAGACGGAGGTCGGCATCACCTTCGTGCACGTCACGCACGACCAGGAGGAGGCCATGACCATGGCCGACACGGTCGCCGTGATGAACGCGGGCCGTGTCGAGCAGCTCGGCTCGCCCGCCGACCTCTACGAGAACCCGCAGACGACGTTCGTCGCGAACTTCCTCGGCACCTCGAACCTGATCGAGGCGGAGGTCGACTCCCGGATCGGCGACGACATCGTCCTCGGAGCGGGCGGCGCCAAGCTCGTCCTGCCCGCGGCGCGCTGTTCCGCCCCGACGACCACCGGCGGCAAGGTGCTGGTCGGGGTCCGCCCGGAGAAGATCTCCCTCGCGCACGCCGACGAGGCCGGCGAGATCCCCGAGGGCCGCAACCGGATCACCGGCAGGATCGCCGACTCCAGTTTCATCGGCGTCTCCACGCAGTACGTCATCGACAGCCCCGTCTGCCCCGAGTTCGAGGTCTACGCCCAGAACATCGACCGCGACGCCCGGCTCGTGCCCGGCGCCGAGGTCGTCCTGCACTGGAACCCCGGGCACACCTTCGGCCTGGACGCGGCCCAGGACATCGACGCGGGCATCGACCTCGCGGAGGAGGCGGCCTGATGTCGACGCTCACCGAAGCACCCCCGCCGCTGTCCCCGACGGCCCCGGAGACCAAGCCGCCGCGCAAACGCGGCCGACTCGTCCCGTACTGGCTGCTGCTGCCCGGCCTGCTGTGGCTGATCGTGTTCTTCGCGCTGCCGATGGTCTACCAGGCCTCCACGTCCGTGCAGACGGGCTCCCTGGAGGAGGGCTACAAGGTCACCTGGCACTTCGCGACCTACTGGAACGCGCTGTCCGACTACTGGCCGCAGTTCCTGCGCTCGGTGCTGTACGCCGGTTCCGCCACGGTGCTGTGCCTGATCCTCGGCTACCCGCTCGCCTACCTGATCGCCTTCCGCGCGGGCCGCTGGCGGAACCTGATCATGATCCTGGTGATCGCGCCGTTCTTCACCAGCTTCCTGATCCGCACGCTGGCCTGGAAGACGATCCTCGCGGACGGCGGCCCGGTCGTCGGCGCCCTCAACACGCTGCACGTCCTGGACGTCACCAGCTGGCTCGGCATCACCGCCGGGGACCGGGTGCTGGCCACCCCGCTCGCGGTGATCTGCGGCCTGACGTACAACTTCCTGCCGTTCATGATCCTGCCGCTGTACAGCTCGCTGGAGCGCATCGACGGCCGGCTGCACGAGGCGGCCGGTGACCTGTACGCGCGGCCGGTCACGGTCTTCCGCAGGGTCACCTTCCCGCTCTCGATGCCGGGCGTGGTCTCCGGCACCCTGCTGACCTTCATCCCGGCGGCCGGCGACTACGTCAACGCGGACCTGCTCGGTTCCACCGACACCCGCATGGTCGGCAACGTCATCCAGACGCAGTTCCTGCGCATCCTGGACTACCCGACGGCCGCGGCGCTGTCGTTCATCCTGATGGCGGCGATCCTCGCCATGGTCACCGTCTACATCCGCAAGTCCGGCACGGAGGATCTGGTTTAAATGGCCTTCGTCAACTGGCTCAGGCGCCACTTCGTCGTCATCGCGGGACTGCTGACACTCGGCTATCTCCTGCTGCCGAACGTCGTGGTCACGGTGTTCTCCTTCAACAAGCCGAAGGGGCGCTTCAACTACGAGTGGCAGCAGTTCTCCACGGACGCCTGGAAGGACCCCTGCGGGGTCGCCGGCATGTGCGGTTCGCTGTCGCTCAGCCTCCAGATCGCCGTCTGGGCGACGATCGGTGCGACCGTCCTCGGCACGATGATCGCCTTCGCGCTGGTCCGCTACCGCTTCCGCGCCCGCGGCGCCGTGAACTCGCTGATCTTCCTGCCGATGGCGATGCCCGAGGTCGTCATGGCCGCCTCGCTGCTCACCCTGTTCCTCAACCTGGGCGCCCAGCTCGGCTTCTGGACCATCCTCATCGCGCACATCATGTTCTGCCTCAGCTTCGTCGTCACGGCCGTGAAGGCGCGGGTCATGTCGATGGACCCGCGGCTGGAGCAGGCCGCGCAGGACCTGTACGCCGGTCCGCTGCAGACCTTCCTGCGGGTGACCCTGCCGATCGCGGCCCCCGGCATCGCGGCGGGCGCGCTGCTGGCCTTCGCGCTCTCCTTCGACGACTTCATCATCACCAACTTCAACGCGGGCTCGACCGTCACCTTCCCCATGTTCGTGTGGGGTTCGGCGCAGCGCGGCACGCCCGTCCAGATCAACGTGATCGGTACGACGATGTTCCTCGTCGCCGTGCTGCTCGTGCTGGTCTCGATGCTCCTCGGCAACCGCCGCAACCGCCAGAAGGCATAACCGCGAGATCCTCGTAGGGAGTTGACATCATGGCCCCAGGTGCCATGAACCGCTGGACCACCTCACTCTCCGACGCTCGGCCGGTCCCGTACTGGCTGGAGGATCCCGGCAAACCCCACCCCGAGCCCGCCCTCACCGGGACCGAGACCTGCGACCTGCTCGTGGTCGGCGGCGGCTACAGCGGACTGTGGACCGCGCTGAACGCCAAGGAGCGCGACCCCGGGCGGGACGTGCTGCTGATCGAGGGCCGCGAGGCGGGCTGGGCCGCCTCGGGCCGCAACGGCGGCTTCTGCGCCGCCTCCCTCACCCACGGTCTGGCCAACGGCCTCACCCGCTGGCCCGAGGAGATCCACCGGCTGGAGGAACTGGGCGCCCGCAACCTCGACGAGATCGAGCGGGCGGTCGCCCGGTACTCCCTGGACTGCGACTTCGAGCGGACCGGCGAGATCGACGTCGCCACCGCACCGCACCAGGCGGCCGAACTCCGCGACTGGTACGCCGAGACCGAGCGCCACGGCCTCGCCGACGGTCTGGAGTTCCTCGACCGGGAGGCGGTCAGGGAGCAGGTCGACTCGCCGACCTTCCTGGCCGGTCTCCACGACCGCCGGGGCGTGGCCATGCTCCATCCGGCCAAGCTCGCCTGGGGCCTCAAGCGCGCCTGTCTGCGCCTGGGCGTCCGCGTCCACGAGCACACCCCCGCGCTGAGCCTGAAGCCGTACGGCGCCGGGATGGCCGTGGACACGCCGTACGGGCGGATCCGGGCCCGCCGGGTCGCGCTCGGCACGAACGTCTTCCCGAACCTGGTCCGGCGCGTGCGGGCGTACACCGTGCCGGTGTACGACTACGCCCTGATGACCGAACCGCTCACCGCCGACCAGCTGGCGTCGGTGGGCTGGAAGAACCGGCAGGGCCTCGGGGACTCGGCGAACCAGTTCCACTACTTCCGGCTGTCCGCCGACAACCGGATCCTGTGGGGCGGCTACGACGCGATCTACCCCTACGGCGGCCGGCTGCGGGCCGAGCACGACGACCGCCCGGAGACGTACGCGAAGCTCGCCGGGCACTTCTTCGGCTGCTTCCCGCAGTTGGAGGGGGTGCGCTTCACGCACGCGTGGGGCGGCGCGATCGACACCTGCTCGCGGTTCTCGGCGTTCTACGGCACCGCGCACCGCGGCAGGGTCGCCTACGCGGCGGGCTACACCGGTCTCGGGGTGGGCGCGACCCGGTTCGGCGCGGACGTGATGCTGGACCTGCTGGCGGGGGAGCGCACCGAGCGCACCGAGCTGGAGATGGTCCGCAGGAAGCCGCTGCCCTTCCCGCCGGAGCCCTTCGCGTGGACCGGTATCGCCCTCACCAAGTGGTCGCTGGCCCGCGCCGACACGCACGGCGGGCGGCGGAACCTGTGGCTGCGGACCATGGACCGGCTGGGGCTCGGCTTCGACAGCTGACCGCGCGGTGTCCGGGTTCACTCCAACGGGGTGCCGGAACCCGCGTAATGCCGGCGGGAGACCTCCCTCTCCCTCGTGACGCGACCGGCGTCCACGAGGGAACGGGAGGTCTCCTCATGACTGGGGCGAAGACGGCGGTGGAGTGGCTGGCATCCGTCGCACCGGACCCCCGGGCCTGCCGGCGGGAATGGGAGCGCAACCCCCACGGGGTCGCGCTGCTGCCCGCCGGCCGGGCCTGGGACGTCCTGATCCTGCCGAGCGCGCTCGGCTATCCGACGCTCGACGTCCTCACCCGCATCCTCGACCGGCCGGGACCGGTGCTGGTCGACTTCGGCGACGCCCGGATGGGCTTCCTGGTGCCGCCCGGCACGGCGGCCCGCTGGCTCGGCACGGGCATCCGTACGGCCGGCACCGGCACCTGGATCGTCGTGCCGTACCCGGGCCGGCCGACCGGCGGGGTGCGCTGGCTGGTCCCGCCCGACGGATCCGGCACCCTCACCGATCCCGCGCTGCTGGAGCTGGCGATGCACGAAGCGGCGGCGGGACCGGCAGGCGACGACGGCAGGTAGCGGTCCGAGGTCTTGACAACAGGATTGGTCTGGACCAAATTGAGCGCGCTCCACCCTCCAATTCCCCCATGTCCGGAGGTCCTTGTGGATCGCACCAGATCCGTCCTCGCCGCGCTCACGGCCACGCTCCTGGCCGTCCCCGGCATCACCGCGCTCTCGTCGGCCGCCCGTGCGGCCGACGCGGACCTCGCCCGCAACGGCGGCTTCGAGGCGGGCCTCGACGGCTGGGCCTGCACGGCGGGCACCACGGTCGGCTCACCCGTGCACAGCGGCGCTTCGGCCCTGCAGGCGACCCCGGCCGGCAGCGACAACGCCCAGTGCGCGCAGACGGTGACCGTGCAGCCCGACGCGCAGTACACGCTGTCCGGGTACGTCCGCGGCTCCTACGTCTACCTCGGCGCGAGCGGCACCGGCACCACCGACGTCTCCACCTGGACCCAGTCCGCCCCGGCCTGGCAGCAGCTCTCCACCACCTTCCGCACCGGCCCCTCCACCACGCGGGTCACGATCTACACCCACGGCTGGTATGGCACCGGCGCCTACTACGCCGACGACGTCTCGCTCGTCGGTCCCGGCGCGAACGCCGGTCAGCCGCCCGCCGCCCCGACCGGGCTCAGGGCGGGCACCGTCACCTCCTCCAGCGTCGCCCTGTCCTGGTCGGCGGTCACCGGCGCGACCGGCTACGCCGTGTACCGCGATGGCGTCAAAACCCAGACGGTGAACGGGACTTCGGCGACCGTGACCGGACTGTCCGCCTCGACGGCGTACGGCTTCCAGGTCGCCGCGGTGAACGCCGCCGGCGAGTCCGCCAGATCGGCGACGGTGACCGCGACGACCACCGCCGGGACCGGCGGCGGCTCCACCGACCTGCCGGCCCACGCCCTCGTCGGCTACCTCCACGCCAGCTTCGCCAACGGCGCCGGCTACACCCGCCTGGCCGACGTCCCCGACAGCTGGGACGTCATCGACCTGGCCTTCGGCGAGCCGACCTCCGTCACGTCCGGGGACATCCGCTTCACCCGCTGCCCGGTCACCGAGTGCCCGAACGCCGAGAGCGAGGCCGACTTCAAGGCGGCGGTCAGGGCCAAGCAGGCGGCCGGCAAGAAGGTGCTGATCTCCATCGGCGGCCAGAACGGCCAGGTGCAGCTGACGACGACCGCGGCCCGCGACACCTTCGTCTCCTCCGTGTCGAAGATCATCGACACCTACGGCCTCGACGGCCTCGACATCGACTTCGAGGGCCACTCGCTCTCCCTGAACGCCGACGACACCGACTTCAAGAACCCGAAGACGCCGGTGATCGTCAACCTGATCTCCGCGCTGAAGACCCTGAAGGCGAAGTACGGCTCGAAGTTCGTCCTGAGCATGGCGCCGGAGACCTTCTTCGTGCAGCTCGGGTACCAGTACTACGGCACCGGCAAGTGGGGCGGCCAGGACCCGCGGGCGGGCGCCTACCTCCCGGTCATCCACGCCCTGCGCGACGACCTGACCCTGCTGCACGTCCAGGACTACAACTCCGGCTCGATCATGGGCCTCGACAACCAGTACCACTCCATGGGCGGCGCCGACTTCCACATCGCGATGACCGACATGCTGCTCACCGGCTTCCCGGTGGCGGGCGACGCGAACAACGTCTTCCCGCCGCTGCGCCCGGACCAGGTCGCGATCGGCATGCCCGCCTCCACCAACGCGGGCAACGGCTACGTCTCCCCGGCCGAGGTCACCAGGACCCTGGACTGCCTGACGAAGAAGACGAACTGCGGCTCGTACGCCACCCACGGCACCTGGCCCGCGCTGCGCGGCCTGATGACCTGGTCGGTCAACTGGGACCGGTTCGCGAACTGGGAGTTCCAGAAGACCTTCGACGGCTACTTCGGCTGAGGAGGCGGCGCAGCAGGCCGAGCAGCACCGCGCACAGGCACCAACTGGCCACGACGTCCAGTGGCCAGTGGTAGCCGTGCCGGACCAGCCCGAAGCCGACGCCCGCGTTGACCGCCGCACACCCGGCGAGCAGCGCGCGGCGGCCGGCCGCCGCGCGCGTCAGCGGCAGCAGGAGCAGGGTCGCGCAGCCGTAGGCGACGGCGGCCGTCGCGGTGTGGCCGGAGGGGTAGTAGCCGCTGCCGGGAGGCATGACCGGGGTCCCCGGCCGGGCGGTCAGCTCCTTCAGCGGGACGACCAGGGCCGGGACCAGGGCCATCACGGCACCGGCCGACACGGCCGGCAGCCACCAGCGGTCCTCACCGGCGCGCCGTGCCCGCAGCGCCGCGTACGCCATGACCGCCACCAGGACGGGCACCGCGATCTGGACGCCGCCGAGGTCGGCGAGGAGTTTCGAGGCGCCGTCCGGATGGACCAGGGCGCGGCTGAGGCGCCGGTCCGCCCGCAGCAGCGGGCCGTCGGCGACGACCTGCCAGGTGATCAGCGCGAACAGGAGGGCCGGAAGGCCGAGAAGGAGGAAGGGGGGGAAATGGGCCGGCCGCCCCGGAACAGGGGGGGTGGTTCCGGGGCGGCCGATCGGATCGGATGGTCGGCCGCCCCGGGGGGTTTGGGGCGGGCGACTGTCCGATCGGTGAGGAGACCCGGAGCCAGAGGCCCCGGTTGTGTGCGCGAAGGCACGACCAGGTCGAAGCTGGGGAGGCCCCGGCCTGATGTCACCCACAGTCCCCTGTGGGCGGGGTGTATCTCTCATCTGGAAGAAACCTACGACAGGCCGTGGGCGCAGGACAGGCGGAACCCGTACCCGCCATGCACCCCGCACACGTTCTTCACACCCTCCGACGCCCGGACCCGCCGGCCCGGCGACCGCCGCGGGGAGCGCCGGCGGGCCGGGCGGGGCCGCTGAGCTGTGTCTCTGTGGGCCGCCCGGGTCCCCGCTGTGCGCCCGCCGGGCTCAGACGGTCGTGAAGGCCTGCTCGATGATGTCGAGGCCCTCGTTGAGCAGGTCCTCGCCGATGACCAGCGGGGGCAGGAAACGCAGCACGTTGCCGTAGGTGCCACAGGTCAGGACCAGCAGGCCCTCCTGGTGGCACGCCTTGGCGAGCGCCGAGGTGGCCTCCGGGTTCGGCTCCTTGGTGGCGCGGTCCTTGACCAGCTCGATCGCGATCATCGCGCCCCGGCCGCGGACGTCGCCGATGATGTCGAACTTCTCCGCCATGGCCCCGAGGCGGGACTTCATGATCGCCTCGATGTTCTTCGCCCGGGCGTTGAGGTCGAGCTCCTTCATGGTCTCGATCGAGCCGAGCGCACCGGCGCAGGCCACCGGGTTGCCGCCGTAGGTGCCGCCCAGGCCGCCCGCGTGCGCCGCGTCCATGATCTCGGCGCGGCCGGTGACGGCCGCCAGCGGCAGACCGCCCGCGATGCCCTTCGCGGTGGTGATCAGGTCGGGGACAATGCCCTCGTCCTCGCAGGCGAACCACTGGCCGGTGCGGCAGAAGCCGGACTGGATCTCGTCCGCGACGAAGACGATGCCGTTGTCCGCGGCGAACTTCCTGATCGCCGGGAGGAAGCCCTTGGCCGGCTCGATGAAGCCGCCCTCACCGAGCACCGGCTCGATGATGATCGCGGCCACGTTGTCCGGGCCGACCTGCTTGCTGATCTGGTCGATCGCCTGCGCGGCGGCCTCGGGGCCGGCGTTCTCGGCGCCGGTGGGCCAGCGGTAGCCGTACGCGACCGGCACCCGGTAGACCTCGGGCGCGAACGGGCCGAAGCCGTGCTTGTAGGGCATGTTCTTCGCGGTGAGCGCCATCGTCAGGTTGGTGCGCCCGTGGTAGCCGTGGTCGAACACGACGACCGCCTGCCGCCTGGTGTACGCCCGCGCGATCTTCACGGCGTTCTCGACGGCCTCGGCGCCCGAGTTGAACAGGGCGGACTTCTTGGCGTGGTCGCCCGGGGTCAGCTCCGCGAGCGCCTCGGCGACCTCGACGTACCCCTCGTAGGGCGTGACCATGAAACAGGTGTGGGTGAAGTCGGCGAGCTGCGCCGCGGCCCGGCGTACGACCGCCTCGGCGGAGGCGCCGACCGAGGTCACCGCGATGCCGGAGCCGAAGTCGATCAGGCGGTTGCCGTCGACGTCCTCGATGATGCCGCCGCCCGCCCGCGCGGTGAACACGGGCAGCACGGAGCCCACTCCGGCCGCGACCGCGGCGGTACGGCGGGCCTGCAGCTCCTGCGACTTCGGGCCGGGGATGGCGGTGACGACGCGGCGCTCCTGCGGAAGTGCGGTCATGAGGGGCTCCTGGTGATCTTGCGGTGACGTGAACTGCTGTGACGGTCCGGCGGGGACGCGGGCGGCGCGGCCCGCCCGGTCCGCCCGGACGCCCGGCGGGCCGGGGACTGTCTCTTCCCGCAGGTTAGGACGGGGTCCCGGGGGTGGGCATGCTCCATGTGGGCGCTGTCGGCGCGCCCGGTTGTCCGCGGTGGACATACAGGCACTGTCGCGCATCACGGACGACCCGGCCACGTAAGCGGTGAACTCCCCTTGCGGGGGAGTTAGATTGACTCGCTGATGGCAGACGGAACGGCTGGTCAGGGGGCAACGGCGATGGACAGCGACGGGACGCAGGACGCCCGGGGTACGCACGCGAACCCGGTGCCGCGTCCGGCGGGGCCACCGGAGGTGCCGGCGGCGCCACCGCGGCCGGCGAGCGCCCCGGGCGTGCCGCCCCGGCCGGACGGGTCGGCGTTCCTGACCTGGCTGCGGACACCCCGGCCACAGGCGGCGCCGGGCGTGTGGCGGTTCGGGTACACGCCCCGTCCCGAGGAGGAGCCCGAGCGGATCCCGGGACGCCAGCTGCTCAGCGGGGCCGTGATCGCCTTCCTCGTGGGCTGGCTGATCTGGTCGCTGCTGTGGAACGGCTACCTCGGCGGCTGGTGGGTGGTGCCCCTGGAACTCTTCACCCCCGACTCCTGGCTGCACAGCGGCGACCGCGTCGGCAACGCCGTCCTCTGGTACGGCTACTACACCCTGATCGCCCTCGCGATCATGCTCGTGGTCGGCCGCCTCGGCCGCTGGGGCGAGGTCTGGCGGCGCTACGGCCCGCCCGCCTGGAGCCCGGCCGCCCGCACCCCCGAGCACCGGCCGCCCGCCCCCGAGCAGGACCCCGCCGAGTGGCCCCAGCTGCGTGCGGCGGGCGCGTCCGACGCCGCCGAGCGGCTCGCCGCGGAAGCCCGCGCCGGACTGATGCGCGACGTCGACCACGCCCGGATCACCCGGGCCTGGCAGAGCGTGCTCACCGGCCGGCACAGCCTCGCCGCCTTCACCGGCGCCGTGCTCACGGAGGGCTCCGCCGCCTGTCTGCACCCCTCGGGCGACCGCGACCTGCCGGCCCGGCTCGCCCGGCACGACCTGGTCACCGGCCAGGTCCGGCTCGGCACCACCGCCGACGACGCCCGCAACCCGTACGCCTTCCGCGGCACCGGCCTCGGCCTCGGGCCCGAACTGCTCGGCACCTCCCTGCTCGCCGTCGGGCCCGCCGGCTCCGGCAAGACCGGTGCCGTGGTGTGGCCGCTCGCCGAGTCGCTGTGCCTGCACGCGCTCGCCGGACGGGCCGCGGTCGTCGTGGTCGGCGCGGCCGGCGCGGGCCTCGGCCCGGCCGACGCCTACGACGTCGTCGTACGGATCGGGAATCCGGAGTCCGTCCACGACCTCGACCTCTACGGCGGCGCCACCGACCCCGACGAGGCGGCGGCCGTGCTGGCCGAGGCGCTCGTCGGGGACCTCGCCGAACCCCACCAGGGCGGCGACACCCGCCGCTCCACGACCGTCCTCGCCCAGCTGCTCGGCCCGTTCCGGGCGGTCCACGCGCGCTTCCCCTCGGTGCCCGAGCTGCGGCAGCTCCTCGACGGCGCCCCCGGCGCGCTCGGAGCCCTCCGGCAGGCACTGGAGGGCTCGGGGCAGGAGTCGCTGCTGCGTGAACTGGACGCCAGGAAACGCCAGTTGAGTCACCCGGGAGACGTGGCCGGGGTGCTCGCCGACCGGGTCGCGCTCCTCGACCGGCCGGGCTTCGCCGGCTTCTTCGACACCTCCGGACAGTCGCGGCCCTTCTCGCTGAAGGCGCTCGACCATCCGGTCCGGGTCCGGATCGACCTGCCGCAGCGCGGGCACGCCGACGCCTCGCGGATGCTGGCGCGGCTGGTGCTGGCGCAGTTCACGGCGAGCGTCGCGGTCCGCGAGGACCGGTCGCTGTTCGCGTGCCTGGTGTTCGACGACGCCACGGGGGTGGTGACGCCCGAGGCCGTTCGGGGCATCCAGCGGCTGCGGTCCGGCAACGCCGGTGTCGTCCTGACCCTGCGCACCCTGGACGACGTACCGCGCCCGCTGCGCGGCCCGCTGCTCGGCTCCATCGGATGCCGGATGGCGCTCGCCGGGCTCACCCCCTGGGACGGCCAGGACTTCGCCGAGGTGTGGGGCAAGGAGTGGACCGAGGCCCGGGACGTCACCGACCGGCAGATCATCGCCGAGACCCCGGCCGGCAAGGCGGTGCACATGCTGCGCCGGGTGATCACCGGGAAGGCGCCCACCGCGCGGGCGGTGACCGTGCGGCAGGTCGAGCGGGAGCGGTGGTCCGCCTCCGAGCTGGCTCACGCCGTACCGCCCGGTCACGCGGTGCTCTCGCTCACGGACGTGACGGGGGAGCACGCGCCGCCGCTACTGGTGGACCTGCGCGGCTGAGCCGGCCGTGTGGGCCGTCAGGTGACGCGCGGACCGTACGGTGAGGCAGAATCGACCCAGGCCGTTCATACACGGCGGCCAAAAGATCACCGGGATCACACCGACCTGAAGGCCCCATGCCCCCCACGCTCGCCTCGCTCGTCCACCACTCCGCGCTGAAGCTGACCGTGCGGGCCGGCGAGGACCGCCTGGACGTGCCCGTCCGCTGGGCGCACGTCAGCGAGCTGGCCGACCCCGTGCCCTACATGGAGGGCGGGGAACTGCTGCTGATCACCGCGCTGAAACTGGACGCGGAGGACGCGGACACCATGCGGCGCTATGTGAAGCGCCTGGCCGGGGCGGGCGTCGTCGGACTGGGCTTCGCCGTCGGCGTCAACTACGACGAGATCCCGAAGGCGCTCGTCCAGGCGGCCGAGCAGGAGGGGCTGCCGTTGCTGGAGGTGCCGCGCCGCACCCCCTTCCTCGCGATCAGCAAGGCGGTGTCCGCGGCGATCGCCGCGGACCAGTACCGGGCGGTCACCGCCGGGTTCGCCGCCCAGCGCGAACTGACCAGACAGGCGCTCGCGGGCGGCCCCGAGGGGCTGCTCGCCGCGCTCGCCTCGCAGGTCGACGGCTGGGCCGCGCTCTACGACGCGTCCGGCGCCGTCGTCGCCACGGCACCGGAGTGGGCGGGCCGCCGGGCCGCCCGGCTCACCGCGGACGTGGAGCGGCTGCGGGAGCGGCCCGCGCCCGCCTCCTCGGTGGTGGGCGGGTCCGGGAACACCGCGGACCCCGGAAACCCCGGAAACCCCGGAAGCACCGTCAACCACGCGAACTCCGCGAACCCCGAGAACGAGGACCGGGTCGAACTGCACTCCCTCGGTACCGGCCGGCGGCCCCGCGCCGCGCTCGCGGTCGGCACCGCCGCCGCCCTCGGCACCGCCGAGCGGTACGCGGTCCACTCCGCCATCGCGCTGCTCACCCTGACGACGGAACGCTCGCGCTCCCTGCACGCGGCCGAGCAGCGGATCGGCGCGGCGGTCCTGCGCATGCTGCTGGCCGGCGAGCCGGACCACGCGCGCGCCGTGGCCGGGGACCTGTACGGCGCCCTGCTGGACGCGCCGTTCCGGATGATCGTCGCCGAGTACGCCTCGGCGTCCGCCGCCCGCGCGCACGCCGAACCCCGAAGCCGCGGACCGGCCACCGAGGCGGCAGCGGAGGCCGATCCGCTGGACGCCCTCGCCGAGGTCGTGGAGTCCGCCGCGGCCCGGGCCGGGGAGGCGCTCCTCGTGGTCCCCGAGGCGGACGGCCGCCGGCTGGTCGTCCTGGTCGCGGACGGGGGCGCCGCCGCGGCCGCGTGCGGCGAGCACGCGCGGACGCTGGAGGCCGCGCGGACCGCCCCGGCGGGAGGCGAGCAGGCGTTCGCGGGCGACGAGGACGGACTCGTCGTGGGCCTGTCCGCGCCGGCCGGCCCGATCGCGGCGGCCGCCGCCTACAAGCAGGCCGACCAGGCGCTGGCGGTGGCGCGGCGGCGGGGACGGGTGTGCGTCGAGCACGAACAGCTCGCGGCGGGCTCCGTGCTCCCGCTGCTCGCGGACGACGCCGTGAAGGCGTTCGCCGACGGACTGCTGCGCGCCCTGCACGAGCACGACGCGACGGGCCGCGGAGACCTGGTGGCCTCCCTCCGCGCCTGGCTGTCCCGGCACGGCCAGTGGGACGCGGCGGCGGCGGACCTGGGCGTCCACCGCCACACCCTGCGCTACCGGATGCGCCGGGTGGAGGAGATCCTCGGCCGCTCCCTGGACGACCCGGACGTCCGCATGGAGCTGTGGCTGGCCCTGAAGATCAGCCCGTCCGGCGTGTGAGGACGAGGCCACTCAGGGCCGAAGGGGGGTCTGGGGGCGCAGCCCCCAGGGACGGGAAGGGGCGGCGAGGGCGAGAACCCGCACCCCGCGCCCCGCCGGCCCCCACCCCGCCATTCCGGCACACCCCCCACCCCGACTACTACGCCCCGGACATACGCCCGCCCCCCACCCCCCGCCTACCGTGGACCCGACAGCGCACGACCACCCCCATCGCGGAAGGGCCGGAACCCCATGACTTCCACCACCGCCTTCTGGCTCGCCGGCCGCCAGGCCACGGGCGAGGACACCTTCGACGTCACCTCCCCGTGGGACGGCCGTCCCGTCGCGAAGGTCGCCGTGCCGACCGACGCCCAGACCGAGGAGGCCGTGGCCGCCGCGTACGCGGTCCGCGAGGAGTTCGCCGCCACCCCGGCGCACGTGCGGGCCGCCGCCCTCGACCACGTCAGCAGGCGCCTGGCCGAGCGCACCGAGGAGATCGCGCAGCTCATCTCCGCCGAGAACGGCAAGCCGGTCAAGTGGGCCCGCGGCGAGGTCGGCCGGGCGGTCTCGGTGTTCCGGTTCGCCGCCGAGGAGGCCCGGCGGTTCAACGGCGGCGAGGCCCAGCGCCTCGACACCGACCTCGGCGGACAGGGCCGGCTCGCCCTCACCCGCCGCTTCCCCAAGGGCGTCGTCCTCGGTATCGCGCCGTTCAACTTCCCGCTCAACCTGTGCGCCCACAAGATCGCCCCGGCCATCGCGGCCGGCGCGCCGATCATCCTGAAGCCGGCGCCCGCCACCCCGCTGTCGGGGCTGGTCATCGGTGAGCTGCTCGCCGAGACGGACCTCCCGGCCGGTGCGTGGAGCATCCTGCCGGTGCCCAACGACCGGATGCCCGCGCTGGTCCAGGACGAGCGGCTGCCGGTCATCTCGTTCACCGGGTCCGAGAAGGTCGGTTACGCGATCATGGACTCGGTGCCGCGCAAGCACTGCACCCTGGAGCTGGGCGGCAACGGCGCGGCCGTCGTGCTGGCCGACTGGGCGAGCGACGAGGACCTGGACTGGGCCGCCACGCGCATCGCCACCTTCTCCAACTACCAGGGCGGCCAGTCCTGCATCTCCGTGCAGCGGGTGATCGCGGACGCGGCGGTCTACGACCGGCTGCTGCCGCGCGTGGTGGCAGCCGTGGAGGCGCAGGTCACCGGCGACCCCTCCGACGACAAGACGGACGTCGGTCCGCTCGTCAGCGAGGACGCGGCGGTACGGGTCGAGGCCTGGGTGCGGGAGGCGGTCGAGGCGGGCGCCGAGCTGCTGACCGGCGGCGTGCGGGACGGCGCCTCCTACGCGCCGACCGTCCTGACCGGCGTACCGGCCGATGTGACGCTCTCCTGCGAGGAGGTCTTCGGGCCGGTCCTCACCGTGCAGCGGGTGGAGGGGGAGGCGGCCGCCTTCGCCGCCGCCAACGACTCCAAGTACGGCCTCCAGGCAGGCGTGTTCACGCACGACCTGCAGACCGCCTTCCGCGCCCACCGGGCCCTGGAGGTCGGCGGTGTCGTCATCGGCGACGTGCCCTCCTACCGCGCCGACCAGATGCCGTACGGCGGTGTGAAGCAGTCCGGTGTGGGCCGCGAGGGCGTGCGCTTCGCGATGGAGGACTACACCTACGAGCGGGTCCTGGTGCTCACGGGCCTGGCTCTGTAACCACGGCTCGCGACGACAGGGGCCCGGCACCGGTGAACGTCCGGTGCCGGGCCCCTTCCGTGCGCCGGACGTCCCCGGACCCTCAGCCGGAGAAGCCGACGTGCGCGAGCCGCAGCGGGCCGCGCAGCCCGATCCGCACGTCGTGCACCCCGCCGGCGGTGAACGGGGCGGAGAGCGTGCGGTAGTCGTACGGCCCGGAGGCGGGCCCGTCCGGTGTCAGCGCGGCCGGCGCCGGGCCGCCGTCCACCGCCACCTCGACAGCGCCCTCGCCGGCCACGGCCACCGTCACCTCCGTGACACCGTCCCCGAAGTCGCAGGCCCGGTAGAGCAGTTCACCGGTACCGCCCTCCACAGCGGTCACCGCGTCCCCGGCCGTCCGGGTCCGGTCGACGAGCCGGGTGCCGCTCTGCTCGTCGAAGTCGGCCGCGTCCAGGCCGCGTTCACGCACGGGCCGCGGCGCGCCGCTCTCGCCGTCGAGGGCGACGCTCGTCCGCAGCCGGACGTCCTCGCTGGAGGCGCCGGCCAGCACCTCGTAGCGGCCCGGCTCCAGCCGCCACCGGCCCGCCGCGACATCCCAGAACTCCAGTGCCCGCCACGGCACTTCGAAGGACAGTTCGGCCCGCTCGCCCGGCCGGAGCGTCAACCGGCGGTGCCCGGCCAGCTCGCGGCGCGGGCGCGGCACCGACGGGTCCACGGCGCGGGTGTAGAGCTGGGCGACCTCGTCGGCGGTGACCTCGCCGGTGTTGGTGACCGTGAAGGAGACCCGCAGCGCCCCCTCCGCGGCCCGGACCGTCAGGTCGTCGTAGGAGAAGGAGGCGTACGACAGGCCGTGCCCGAACGGGAACAGCGGGGTGCCCTCGAAGTACAGATAGGTCTGCCGGCCGCCGATCACGTCGTAGTCCAGGAGGTCGGGCAGATCGGCGTCGCCGGCGTACCAGGTCTGCGGGAGGCGGCCGGCCGGGGAGACGTCACCGGCCAGGACCCGGGCCAGCGCCGTACCGGCCGCCTGTCCGCCGTGCGCGGTCCACAGCACCGCAGGGAGGTCCGCCGGGTCGACGGCGTAGGGGTAGGCGGAGGTCAGTGCCAGCACCGTGGCCGGGTTCGCGGCCCGGGCGGCGCGCAGCAGGCGGTCCTGCTGGGCGGGCAGGCGCAGGGTCGTACGGTCCTCGGTCTCCCGGCCGTCGATGTGCGGGTCGTTGCCCGCGACCACGAGCACCACGTCGGCCTCCGCGGCGACCCGGCGCACCGCGTCCTCGCCGCGTTCGGTGACCACGAGTTCGAAGATCTCCGGATTCCCCGCGTCCTGTCCGGCAACCTTCACGCCGTCCGCGGAGACGCACACGTGACGACCCGTACCGAGGTGCCGCAGGAGGTGACCGTCCCCGTGGGGTTCCAGACGGAACGTCTCCTGCACGACCCAGCCGCCGGGCTGGTCGGCGGAGGCGCGCACCCGGCCGTCCCCGGCGACCGAGAGATAACGGCCGTCCGGGGCGCGGAACGTCAGGACGCCCCCGCCCCAGTCGACCAGCGCCAGCTCGGTGCCCTCGGCGCCGGCGGTGAGCGGCGGCAGGTCGGTGCGGCCCGCCAGCAGCGCCGGGTCCAGGGCGCCCGCCGCGCCCCGCGCCTCGTCCTCGGCGTCGGCGGCCGGCACCCGCAGGAAGGTGCCGGCCGAGGTGCGCAGCAGCACCCGGTCCACGCCCTCCGCGAACTCCACGCGCTGCGCGCCGAAGCGCTCGTACACGCCCTCCAGGGGGGTGGAGCGGTGCAGGAGCGTGCCGCTGTACCAGTCGAGCTTGCACTCGTCGGCGAGCAGGCCCACCACCGCGAGGCGGGTGTCCGGGGCCAGCGGCAGCAGGCGGTCGTTCTTCAGCAGGACGACCGCCTGCTCCGCCGCCTCCTGGGCGAGGGCGCGGTGTGCCGGGGTGTCGAACGCGGCGCCCGCGGTGTGCGGGTCGTGCCGCGGGTCGAACTCGCCGAGGCGCAGGCGCACCGACAGCTGGCGGCGGACCGCCGTGTCGATGTCGGCCTCCGTCAGCAGGCCCCGGTCGAGGGCCTGGCGGATCCGGCCGACGATCACGGAGCTGTCCGTGCCGTGGTCGGTGAAGCTGTCGACGCCGGCCAGCAGGGCGGCCGCCGTCGCCTCCTCGTGGGTGTCGAAGTAGTGCTCGGAGTCGACCAGGTTGGAGGGCGCCCCGGCGTCCGAGCACACCAGCAGCTCCTCCTCCGTCCAGGTGCGCAACTGCTCGCGCAGATAGGGGGAAATGTGGTTGGGGCGGCCGTTGACCAGGTTGTACGCCGGCATCACGCCGGCCACCGCGCCCGCCTCGACGGTCTCCCGGAAGGCTCGCAGGTCGTACTCGTGCAGGACGCGCGGACGCACCGACGACGAGGTGACGTCCCGGCCCGTCTCGTTGTTGTGCGCGAGCCAGTGCTTGAGGACGGGGGCGGTGCGCCAGTACACCGGATGGTCCCCGCGCAGCCCGCGCGTGTAGGCGGTGGCGATGGCCGAGGTCAGCTTCGGATCCTCCGAGTAGCCCTCCTCGTTGCGGCCCCACAGGGGGTGGCGGAGCAGGTTGACCGTCGGGGACCAGACGTTGAGGCCCACCCGGTCGTCGCGGGCGCGCATCGCCCGCACCTCCCGGGACACCGCCTCGCCGACCCGCTGGACCAGGCCGGTGTTCCAGGTGGCGCCGAGACCCACCGCCTGCGGGAACACCGTCGCCGGGCCCATCCACGCCACACCGTGCAGCGCCTCCTGGCCGGTGCGGAACGCGGCGATGCCGAGCCGTTCGACGGCGGGCACGAACTGGTGCAGGAACCCGGTCTTCTCCTCCGGCGTGAGGCGCGACAGCAGGTCGTCGACGCGCTTGCCGAACGGCAGGGCCGGGTCGCGGAAGGGCGGGAGGGGCGGCGTGGGTGCGGTCACGTGGGGTTCCCTTTGCTGTGGAGCGACGCGGCGCTTTCGAAGCGCTTCGATGCTCAGTCGAAGCGGGGCCGGGTGTCAAGACACCCCGAGGCAACAAGTCCGGCTGCCCAGCGACATTTCAAGCGGCATATGAGGCGATTGCCAAGACCGCTCCTCCGTGCGCGGCCGCGAGGAATCTTGGGAGCGACCCTTGTGCACCCCCAGGCGTTCACTTAACCTCGCAGCAACATCGAAGCGCTTCGACACGAGGGCCGCCACCGGGACGTGCGCATCCATCGGCACGGCCCGTTCGGTCCTCGGCGTGCCCCGGCCCCCCGGAACGCGCCGGAGATCCGCTTCGGCTCAGCCAGTTCCACTGAAGACACCGCAGCCGACGGCCCACCGCCGGGTGTCCTGGTGCGCCACGAAGGGTTGACGCAATGACGCCGAACGCCGCTTCCTCCTCCGCTCCCAGCCGGAGAAGCTTCCTCGCCTCGACGGCGGTCGCCGCCGCGGCGGTCGCGGGCGGGATGCCGCTGCTCGCCGCCTGCGGCGGTTCGGACAGCGGCTCGCGGGAGGGCACCACCTCGGGCAAGAACGCGAAGAAACTGCTGCCGGCGTACGTGGCGAGCAACGTGGTCACGCCCGACATCCCCAGCAGACACGGTTCCGCGGCCGGCTTCACCGGCAAGCTCGACCTGGCCGGCCTGAAGACCTCGGTGCCGAAGAAGCTCGGCAAGGGCGGCAAGGTCACCGTCATGTCGCCGTTCTGGGGCTCCCCGCCGAAGGGCGACAACCCCTACTACACGGCGATGAACGACCTGATCGGCGTCGACGTCGTCTGGCACAACCAGGACGGCAACACCTACGACCAGAAGCTCGGCGCGGTCCTCGCCTCCAGCGACGTGCCCGACGTGGTGGTCGTCCCCGGCTGGAACATGGGCGGCAAGATACCCAGCGCCATCATCGGCAAGTTCGCCGACCTGGGCCCCTACCTGTCCGGCGACAAGGTCAAGGAGTACCCGAACCTCGCGGCCGTCCCGACCGACGCCTGGCGGCGCTGCATCTTCGGCGGCAAGCTGCGCGCCCTGCCGATGCCGTCCTCGTACGTCGCCAACATCGTGCCCTTCTACCGCAAGGACATCTTCGACGAGGAGGGCTACCAACTGCCCACCTCGGCGGACGAGTTCATGGCCCTCGCGAAGGACATCACCAACGCCCGCGCCAAGCGGTGGGCGTGCGGCGACATGAAGTGGACCGCGTTCAACGCCTGGGGTGTGATCTCCGGCGCCGAGAAGCCCCTGAGCTGGGACCTCGTAGACGGCAAGCTCGTCAACCGGGTCGAGACCCAGGTGTATCTGGAGGCGCTGGAGTGGGCCCGGAAGCTGTTCGCCGCCGGCGTCGTCCACCCCGACTTCAAGCTGGGCAAGAGCCAGGCCGTCGACCCCAGCACCAAGTTCGCCGCGGGCGAGTTCCTCATCTACAACAACGACATCTCCAGCTGGTACGGCCAGCAGGCGTCCCAGGCCACCCAGAACAAGAAGTTCCGGATCAGCGGCATGGACATCTTCGGCCACGACGGCGGCGACCCGACGATCTACGCCACCCAGCCGGCCAACATCTTCGCCTTCGTCAACAAGGGCGCCTCGGAGTCCGTCGTCCGGGACGCGCTCGCCGTCGCCAACGTCACCGCGGCCCCGTACGGCACCAAGGAGTACATGCTCACCAACTACGGGGTCGAGGGCACGCACTACACCGTCAAAAACGGCGTGCCCGTCAAGAACGACAAGGGCAACCAGGAAGTCGCCAACGCCTACGTCATGGTGGCGAGCCCGGCCCCCACGATCGCCCACCCCGACCTCCCGGACATCGCCCGCGAGCAGGTCGAGTGGCAGCAGCGGATGGGCGCCTTCACCAGGAAGTCGGTGTTCTACGGCATGCAGATCACCGAGCCGTCCCGCTACACCAACCTCTCCAACGACTTCGAGCAGCTGGAGGACGACATCGTCCGCGGCCGCAAGAAGGTCGGCGACATGCAGCAGGCCGTCGCCGACTGGAAGAGCAAGGGCGGCGACCGGCTCCGCGACTGGTACCAAAAGCTGCTCGACGACAACGGCACGGCGACCGCGAAGTGACCGGGCACTGAGGCGAGGAGAACGGCCGTGTCCCACAGCACGGTGCCTCGGAGCAGGGCCGAGGCCGACACGAAGGACGAGACGGACGAGGCGGGGGCGGCGCCCGGCGGCGCCACCCGCTCCCGGAGCGGACGGCAGCCGGGAAAGCTGAGCGTGCGGCTCAGGTTCAGACGCGACCGCGTGCTGCTCCTGATGACACTGCCGGCCATCCTGCTGATCCTGCTCTTCAACTACCTGCCGATCCTCGGCAACGTCGTCGCCTTCCAGGACTACGACCCCTACATCAGCGACAACGGCGTCGTCTCGATGCTGCACAGCCCCTTCGTGGGCCTGGAGAACTTCCAGCGGATCTTCGCGGACTCGGCCTTCTGGAACGCGGTCCAGAACACCCTGGTCCTGTTCTTCCTCCAGCTCGTGCTGTTCTTCCCGATCCCCATCCTGCTCGCGCTGCTCATCAACAGCGTGATCAGACCCCGGGTCAGGGCGGTCGCGCAGGCCGTCCTGTACCTGCCGCACTTCTTCTCCTGGGTGCTGGTCATCGCCGTCTTCCAGCAGCTGTTCGGCGGCGCCGGCATCCTGTCCCAGACCCTGCGGCAGCACGGGTACGACGGCCTCGACCTCATGACCGACCCGGACACCTTCAAGTTCCTGATCACCGGGCAGAGCGTGTGGAAGGACGCCGGCTGGGGGATCATCGTCTTCCTCGCCGCGCTCGCCTCCGTCAGCCCCGACCTGTACGAGGCCGCCGCGATGGACGGCGCCGACCGCTGGCGCCGCATGTGGCACGTCACCCTGCCCGCGCTGCGCCCGGTGATCGCCCTGCTGCTCGTGCTGCGGGTCGGCGACGCCCTCACGGTCGGCTTCGAACAGATCCTGCTGCAACGCGACGCGGTGGGGCCGGGCGCCTCGGAGGTCCTGGACACCTTCGTGTGGTGGAACGGCGTCCGCAACCAGGACTTCGGCTACGCGGCCGCCGCCGGACTCGTCAAGGGCGTCATCAGTCTCGGACTGGTCCTCGCCGCGAACAAGGTGGCCCATCTGATGGGCGAGCAGGGGGTGTACAAGAAATGACGTCCGTGACGTGGGAGCCGAAGCAGGACGCCGAGCCGGTACGCGAGAAGGCGCCGCGCCCCTGGGCCGCACCGCCCCGGCCGGTGTGGGAGGAGGAGCCCACCAGGGCGGGCCTCGCGGGCAAGGCCCTCGCGCTGACCCTCGCGTGTCTGGCCATCCTCTTCCCGCTGTGGATCGTGGTCGTCACCAGCCTGTCCTCGCGCCGCACCATCGACGAGGCCGGCGGTCTGGTGATGGTGCCGAGGAACATCACCTTCGTCGCCTACCGGGAACTCCTCAGCGGCGGCCAGGTCACCCGGGCGGCGGTCATCTCCGTCCTGGTCACCCTGGTCGGCACGCTGTTCTCGATGACGGTGTCGGTGCTGTGCGCCTACGGCCTGTCGCGCACCGGCTCGCTCGGCCACCGCTGGCTGCTGATGATGCTGCTGGCGACCATGTTCTTCAGCGCCGGACTCATCCCGACGTACCTGCTGGTGCAGACCCTGGGCCTGACCGACAGCTATCTCGCGCTGATCCTGCCCAGCGCCCTCAGCGTCTTCAACATCCTGGTGCTGCGGGGCTTCTTCATGGGCATCTCACCGGAACTCACCGACAGCGCCCGCATCGACGGCGCCGGCGACCTCCGCATCCTGTGGCAGATCGTCATGCCGCTGTCCCGGGCGGTCCTCGCGGTGATCACCCTCTTCTACGCCGTCGGCTACTGGAGCGCCTGGTTCAACGCGTCCCTGTACCTGAACGACCAGGACATGATGCCGCTGCAGAACGTCATGATCCAGCTGGTGCAGAAGCAGGAGGCGCCGGTCGGCATGGGCCAGGCCATCAAGACGGGCCAACTGTCGGGGCTGGCGGTGCAGATGGCGGTCATGGTGCTGGCGCTGCTGCCGGTGGCCGTGCTGTCGCCGTTCGTCCAGCGCCACTTCAAGAAGGGGATGCTCACCGGCGCCGTGAAGGGCTGACGCCCCGGCGGCGAACGGCCGGGCCCCGGCGGGTCTCCGGCGCCGCCCGCCCGTCGTGACCGGTCCCGCCTCTTCCCCGCGCCCCGAGGCATCTCCCCAACCCCCTTTCGCAGAACGAGGTATGTGGCATGCACGCACCCCGCCCGAGCCGACGCGCCGTTCTCGCCGGGACCGCGGCCACCGCCGCACTCGCCGCGGTGTCCGTGCCGGGGAGCCCGGCCCACGCGGCCGAGACCACCGCCTACCGCTGGCGCACCGCCGTCATCGGCGGCACCGGATTCGTCACCGGTGTGCTGTTCCATCCGGCCGTGCGCGGGCTCGCCTACGCCCGCACCGACATCGGCGGCGCCTACCGCTGGGACGACCGGACCGCCCGCTGGACCCCGCTGACCGACCACCTCGGCTGGGACGACTGGAACCTGCTCGGCGTCGAGGCGCTCGCCGTCGACCCCGCCCACTCCGACCGCCTGTACCTGGCGCTCGGCGCCTACGCCCAGTCCTGGGCCGGCAACGGGGCCGTCCTGCGCTCCACGGACCGCGGCGCCACCTGGACCCGCACCGACCTGCCCGTCAGGCTCGGCGCCAACGAGGACGGCCGGGGCACGGGGGAGCGGCTCCTGGTGGACCCGCGGGACAGCGACACCCTGTGGCTGGGCACGCGGCACGACGGGCTCCTCACCTCGGCGGACCGCGGCGCCGGCTGGACGGCCGCGACCGGATTCCCGGGCACGCCGTCCGCCACCGGCCAGGGCGTCACCCTCCTCGTCGCCGCCGGCCGCACCCTGTACGCGGGCTGGGGCGACTCCGACGGCACCTCGGCCAACCTGTACCGCACCGCCGACGGCACCACCTGGGAAGCCGTCCCCGGACAGCCCTCCGGCGCCTTCGCCCGGGTCCCGGTCCGGGCCGCCTACGACCGGCACACCCGCGAGCTCTACCTGACCTACGCCAACGCGCCAGGACCCAACGGCCAGTCCGACGGCAGCGTGCACAAGCTGCGCACCACGGACGGGACCTGGACCGACGTCACCCCGGTGCGGCCGGGCGGGACGAACCCCGCGGACGGCGGCACGGACAGCTTCGGATACGGCGGAGCCGCCGTCGACGCCCGCCGCCCCGGCACCGTCGTGGTCTCCACCAACAACCGCTGGGCGGCCGTCGACACCCTCTACCGCACCACCGACGGCGGCCGCACCTGGACGTCCCTCAAGGACACCGCCGTGCTCGACGTGTCCGAGACGCCGTACCTCACCTGGGGCGAGGACCGGCCGAAGTTCGGCTGGTGGATCCAGACGGTCGCCGTCGACCCGTACGACTCGAAGCACGTCGTCTACGGCACCGGCGCCACCCTCTACGGCACCCGGGACCTCGAGCACTGGGCGCCCGAGATCCGCGGCCTGGAGGAGACGGCCGTACGCCAGCTGATCTCACCACCCTCCGGGAGAGCGCACCTGATCAGCGGGCTCGGGGACATCGGCGTGATGTACCACGAGCGGCTCACCGCGTCCCCCTCGCACGGCATGGCCGACAACCCCGTGTCCGGGTCGGCGACGGGACTCGCGCAGGCCGCGCTCCGGCCGGCCCACGTCGTGCGCGCCGGCTGGGGCGACCACGGGAACGGCGCGTTCTCCCTCGACGGCGGACGGACCTGGGCGCCCTTCGCGACCCAGCCCGCCATCGCCGCGGACGCGCCCGGCCCGATCGCCTTGAACGCCGACGGCAGCGTGCTTCTGTGGTCCTTCGTGCACTGGGACGGCACCCGGTACGCCGCCCACCGCTCCACGGACAACGGCCGCACCTGGTCCGAGGTCCCGTCCTTCCCGCAGGGCGCCACCCCGGTTGCCGACCCCGCCGACCCGGCCCTGTTCCACGTCTACGACACCGACAACGGAACGCTGCTCGCCAGCACCGACGGCGGCCTGACCTTCACCGCGCGGGCGACCGGACTGCCCTCCGGCGACACCCAGTTCAAGCTGGCCGCGGCACCCGGCAGAACCGGCGACCTGTGGCTGAGCACCAAGGAGAACGGGCTGTACCGCTCCACCGACGCGGGCGGGAGCTTCACGAGGATCGACAGCTGCCGCGCCTCGTACACCCTCGGCTTCGGCCGGGCGGCCCGCGGTGCGCGCTACCCGGCGGTCTACCAGGTCGGCTCGACGGGGACGGGCACCGCCGTCCTCCGCTCCGACGACGGCGCGCGGAGCTGGGTGCGGATCAACGACGACGCGCACCAGTGGGGCTGGACCGGCGAGGCGATCACCGGCGACCCGCGCCTGTACGGCCGGGTCTACCTCGCCACCAACGGACGCGGCATCCAGTACGGGGAGCCGGTCTGATGCCCCGCCTCGGCGACGCCACCCGCGGCCGCGTCCTCTTCGGCGGCGACTACAACCCCGAACAGTGGCCGGAGGAGACCTGGCAGGAGGACGTCCGCCTGATGCGGGACGCCGCCGTCAACTCCGTCACCCTGGGCGTCTTCTCCTGGGCCAGGATCGAACCCCGCCCGGGGGAAAGGGACTTCGGCTGGCTGGACCGGCTGATGGACCTGATGCACACCGGCGGCATCGGCGTCGTCCTGGCCACGCCCACCGCCTCGCCCCCGCCCTGGCTGGGCCGGCTGCATCCCGAGACCCTGCCCCGCGACGAGGACGGCCGCACCGAGTGGTGGGGCGGCCGCCAGCACTTCTCACACTCCAGCGCCGTCTACCGCCACCACGCCGCCGCCGTCACCGAGGACCTCGCCGCCCGCTACGCCGGCCACCCCGCGCTCACGATGTGGCACATCAACAACGAGTACTGCACCTACGACTGGGGCGACGAGGCCGCCGCCCGCTTCCGCGACTGGCTGCGGAACAGGTACGGCACCCTGGACGCCCTCAACACCGCCTGGGGCACCGCCTTCTGGAGCCAGGGCTACGACGACTGGGCGGAGATCCTCCCGCCCCGGCACGCCCACTACATGAAGAACCCCGCCCAGGTGCTGGACTTCAGGCGCTTCACGTCCGACATGCTCCTGGAGTGCTGCACCGCCGAACGCGACATCGTCCGCCGGCGCACCCCGCACCTCCCTGTCACCAGCAACTTCATGCCGCTGTGGGTGGGCCAGGACGCGTGGCGCTGGGCCGCGGAGGAGGACGTCGTCTCCGTCGACCTCTACCCCGACCCGCGCGACCCGCTCGGCGCCCAGCACGGCGCCCTGGTCCAGGACATGACCCGCTCGCAGGCCCGCGGCCCCTGGATGCTGATGGAGCAGGCGGCGGGTCCGGTCAACTGGCGGGGCGTCAACCACCCCAAACCGCGCGGTCTCAACCGCCTGTGGTCCCTCCAGGCCGTGGCCCGCGGCGCGGACGCCGTCTGCTACTTCCAGTGGCGCCAGTCCCGGCAGGGCGCGGAGAAGTTCCACTCCGGGATGGTCAGCCACGCGGGGGAGCGGGGCCGCACCTTCCAGGAGGTCAAGCAGCTCGGCGCCGAACTCGCCCTGATCGGCGGCGCGGTGGCGGGCACCCACAGCACGGCCGAGATCGCCGTCCTGCACGACTGGCACTCCTGGTGGGCCGGGGCGCAGGAGGGCCGCCCCTCCACCGAGGTCGACTACCCCGACGTCCTGCGCTCCTGGCACCGCGCGCTCTGGGAGGCCCACCTCGCCACCGACTTCGCCCACCCCGAGCACGACCTGTCCGCGTACCGGCTCGTCGTGGTCCCGCAGCTCTACGCCCTCACCGACGCGGCCGTCGACAACCTCCTCGCACACGTGCGCGGCGGCGGCACCCTCGTCGCCGGTTTCCTGACCGGGATCGCCGACCAGGACGACCGGATCCGCCCCGGCGGCATGGACGCCCGGCTGCGGGAGCTGTTCGGCATCCGCACCCTGCACGAGTGGTGGCCGCTGGAGGCGGGGGAGAGCGTCGATTGCGGCGGCTTCCGCGGCACCCTGTGGTCGGAGGAGCTGGAGCCGGCCGGGGACGCCACGGCGGAGGCCGTCTACAAGGGCGGGGAGCTCGACGGACTGCCCGCCGTCCTGCGCACGGGCCGCGCCTGGTACCTCTCGACCCTCCCCGAACCCGCCGCCCTGCGTGACCTGCTGGCCCGCGTCGCCGCCGGCGTGGGGGTCCGGCCGGTGCTCGACGGGCTGCCGGACCGGGTCGAGGCGGTGCGCCGCGGCGACCTGCTCTTCGTCCTCAACCACGGCCGCGAACCGGTGACCGTCGACGTCCCCGGCACCCACCGCGACCTGCTGACCGGGACGGCCGTCCAGGACACGCTCACCCTCGGCCGGTACGGGGTGGCGGTGCTCGCACCGTGACCGCGACACCCGTGCACGGAACGTGGGAGCCGGCGCCGGCCGCCCGCTGGGAGGACGGCTTCCTGAGCGGCAACGGCCGGCACGGCGCCCTCGTCCTCGGCGCCCCGGACGACGAGCGGACCGTCGTCACCCACCACACCCTGGTCCGCCCCAACGGCGGCGAACACGCCCGGCCGCCCGAACTCGCCGCCCGACTCGGCGGACTTCAGGACCGGCTGCTCGCCGGGGACCCGCACGCCGCCGAGGACTTCACCGACGGCCGGGACCTCCAGTGGGTCCAGCCCTTCCACCCGGCCTTCCACGTGCGGCTGCGCGGGCCCAGGACCGGCGGGGCGTCCGGCTACCGCCGCTGGGTCGACTTCGCCACCGGCGTCACCGGCACGGAGTGCGAGGGGTGGAGCAGCCGGGTGTTCGTCTCCCGCGCCGACGACGTGATCGTCCAGCGCGTCACCGCCCCCGACCTGGACATCGCCCTGGACCACCGACTTCCCGGCGCCCCCGCGGGGCTCGCCGTCGCCGACGGGGCACTCCGCACCGCCGACGGCGCCGTGCTCACCCTGCGGGCCCACTACCCCGGCAGCGACACCGCCTGCACCGGGGTGACGCTGGTCCTCGCGGCGGGCGGCCGTACCCGCCTGACCCCCACCGGCGGGGTGCGGGTCGTCGGCGCCGCGTCGGTGCTGCTGCTGACCCGGGTGCTGCGGCACACCGGCGAACCGGACCCCATGCCGCACGCGGGCGCCCTGCGCGCACTGGTCCCGGACGACGAGGACCCGTACACCCGCCTCCTGGACCGCCACACGGCACCGCACCGGGCCGCCTACGAACGGGTGACCCTCGACCTGGGCGGGGACCCGGCCGACCGCGCCCTTCCGGGGTCCGCACTGCTCCGGCACACCGGGAGCCCCGCGCTCCTGGAGCGCCTGTTCGCCGCCGGCCGCTACCACCTGCTCTCCGCGTCCGGCCTCCTGCCGCCGCGCCTGACCGGCCTGTGGACCGGCGACTGGGACACCGCCTGGTCGGGCGCCCTCACCACCAACGCCAACCTCAACCTCCAGACCGCCTCCGCCGCTGCCGCCGCCCTGCCCGAGGTCACCGCCGCCCACGCGGCCTTCGTCATGCGCCAGCTGCCCGACTGGCGGGAGAACGCCCGCGCCGTCTTCGGCGCCCGGGGCGTCGTCGCCCCCACCCACACCGACGGCGAGACCGGGTACACCTACCACTTCGCCCGCGAGTACCCCCACCAGCTGTGGACCGCGGGCGCCGACTGGCTGCTCAAACCGCTCGTCGACCACGACGAGACGTACGGTGTCCGCGATCCGCACACCGCCGCCGCACTCGCCGAAGTCGCCCTGTTCTACGAGGACTTCCTCACCCGGACCGACGAGCACGGGCAGCTCGCCGTGGTGCCCTCCTACTCACCCGAGAACCGGCCCGCCAACGCGGGCTGGGGCGCCGTCAACGCCGCCATGGACCTGTCCGCGGCCCGGCACGCCCTGCGCACCGCCGCCGCCTACCACCCCGGCACCCCGGACGCCGACCGCTGGCAGTCCCTCGCCGACCGCCTCCCGCCCCACCGCGTCAACGCCGACGGCGCCCTCGCCGAATGGGCGTGGCCCGGTCTCGACGACACCTACGACCACCGCCACCTCAGCCACCTCTACGGCGTCTGGCCGCTCGACGAGATCAACCCGTACGACACCCCGGACCTCGCCGCCGCCGCCCACCGCGCCCTCGAACTGCGCGGCGCGGAGAACGACTCCGCCCACGGCCACCTGCACCACGCCCTGGTCGCGGCCCGGCTGCGGGACGGCGAACGCGTCGCCCACGCACTCGCCCAGGTCCTCGGGGGCGACTTCTTCCACGCTTCGCTGATGAGCGCGCACTACCCGAAACGGGACGTCTACAACGCGGACGCCGCGCACGCCCTGCCCGCCGTGCTGGTCGAGATGCTCGTGCAGTCGACCCCGGACCGGCTGGTCCTGCTGCCCGCGCTGCCAGCGGCCCTGCCGTCCGGCGAACTGCGGGGGGTGCGAACCCGGTTCGGCGCCGAACTCGACCTCTCCTGGGGCACCGACGGCGCCCGGGCCGTCCTCCGGCCGCAACGCGCTCACCGCGTCGAAGTCCGGACTTCCTCCGATGGCGCTCGGCTGCTCGACCTCGTTGCCGGAGAAGACCACGTCCTCACCCTGAAGACGTGGTGACTTCCCGTTACTGCCCTTGTCCCCGCTCCATGGAAGGGACACCGTGACTCCGCTCCCCCTGAGCAGGGAGGCTTCCAACCCGGAGGTTGCGGTCCAGCCCGAACCGGTCCCTTGCAGGACAAATGGGAAATTACCACGGGATAGGAGACCCATGTCAGCAAACACCTTCGGCAGGATCACCAAGGCGCTGCTCGCCCCCGCCCTCGCGCTCGGCGCCACCGTCGGCCTGGCCTCCGCCCCCGCCCAGGCCGCCGTCTGGAGCACCTGCGACCAGTGGGGCAACACCAGCCTGAACGGCTACACGCTCTACAACAACATCTGGGGCTCCGGCGCGGGCAGCCAGTGCGTCTGGGCCAACTCCGGCACCAACTGGGGCGTCTGGGCGAACCACCCCAACACCGGCGGCATCAAGTCCTACCCGAACGCCAAGAAGGTGATCAACAAGTCGATCACCTCGCTGGGTTCGCTCTCCAGCAGCTACAACGTCACCGTCCCGTCGACCGGCGCGTACAACACGTCCTACGACATCTGGGACACCGACTACGACTACGAGATCATGCTCTGGGTCAACAAGACCGGGGCCGTCGGGCCGCTGGGCACCTCGCAGGGCAACGTGACGCTCGGCGGCCACACCTGGACCGTCTACAAGGGTGACAACGGGGCCAATGCGGTCTTCTCGTTCGTCCGCACCTCCAACTCCACCTCCGGCACGGTCGCCATCCTCCCGATCCTCAAGTGGATCAAGGACACCAAGGGCTGGTTCGGCAACGAGACCATCGGCGACGTGCAGTTCGGCTACGAGATCACCTCGTCCTCGGGCGGCCTGGACTTCACCACCAACAACCTGACGGTCAGCAGCGGTTGAGCGGCTGAAAGGCAGGTGCGGCCGGTCCCTCCCCTACGGGACCGGCCGCACGTCCGTGCGCCTGCGCGGCTACTCCACCACCGGCAGCCGTGCGTCGTCCCGCAGGAACAGCGGGATGCGGTCCAGCGGCGCGTCGACCGTGACGCTCCCGCCGCCCTCGTACGACCGGCCCGTCCACGCGTCCGTCCAGCGCGCGCCCGCCGGGAGATACGCCGTACGGACCGTGGCGCCCGCGGTGAGGACGGGGGCCACCAGCAGGTCCCGCCCGAACAGGTACGCGTCGTCGACCGACCAGGCCGCCTGGTCCCCGGGGAACTCCAGGAACAGCGGCCGCATCACCGGCAGCCCCTCCTCGTGCGCCTCGCGCATCACGTCCAGGACGTACGGCTTCAGCCGCTCACGCAGCCGCAGGTACTTCTCCAGGATCGGCCCGGCCTCCTCGCCGTAGGACCAGACCTCGTTGGGGCCGCCGGTCATGTCGGGGCCCAGCGGCATCCCCGGGTCGCGGAAGCCGTGCAGCCGCATCAGCGGGGACAGGGCACCGAACTGGAACCAGCGGACCATCACCTCGCGGTAGCCGGGGTCGTCCGGGTCGCCCCCGTGGAAGCCCCCGATGTCCGTGTTCCACCAGGGGATGCCGGACAGCGAGGTGTTGAGGCCGGCCGCGATCTGGCGGCGCAGCGTCGGGAAGTCGGTGCCGATGTCACCGGACCACAGGGCGGCGCCGTAGCGCTGACTGCCCGCCCACGCCGAACGGTTGAGGGTGATCACCTCGTCCTCCCCGGCGGCGGACAGCCCCTCGTGGAAGGTGCGGGCGTTCTCCGCCGGGTACATGTTGCCGACCTCCAGGCCGGGCCCCGCCCAGTAGCGCAGGTTCTCCGAGAACCCCGGCTTCAGCTCCGGTTCGCAGGCGTCCAGCCAGAACGCGGTGATGCCGTACGGCTCCAGGTAGTTCTCCCGCACCCGCGACCACAGGAAGTCCCGCGCCTCCGGGTTCGTCGCGTCGTAGAACGCGACCTGGACCGTCGAGGCGACCCCCTTGTCCGGCCAGTCGGCGTGCGCCGTCGGACCGTACTGGGTACCGATGAAGTAGCCACGCTGCTCCATGAGTTCGTGGTTCTCGCTCAGCGGCGACACCGACGGCCACACGCTCACCACCAGCTTGACGCCCAGTTCCGCCAGCTCGCGCACCATCGCCGCCGGGTCCGGCCACTCGGCCGGGTCGAACCTCCACTCGCCCAGATGCGTCCAGTGGAAGAAGTCGCACACGACGGCGTCCAGCGGCAGCCCCCGGCGCTTGTACTCCCGTGCCACCGACAGGAGTTCCTCCTGGGTGCGGTAGCGCAGCTTGCACTGCCAGAAGCCGGCCGCCCAGCGCGGCAGCATCGGGGTGCGGCCGGTCGCCGCGCTGTAGCGGCGCTGACCCTGGGCCGGGTCGCCCGCGGTGATCCAGTAGTCGATCTGGGGAGCGGAGTCCGCCACCCAGCGGGTGCCGTTCCCGGCCAGCTCCACCCGGCCGATCGCCGGGTTGTTCCACAGCAGTGTGTAGCCGCGGCTGGAGGTGAGGACCGGGATACCGACCTCGGCGTTGCGCTGGACGAGGTCGATGACCAGGCCCTTCTGGTCCAGCCGCCCGTGCTGGTGCTGCCCGAGGCCGTACAGCCTCTCGTCGGGGTAGGCGGCGAAGCGCTGCTCCAGCCGGTGCCGGCCGCCGCCGACCGGGGTGTACAGACGCGGCCCGGGCCACCAGAAGTGGGCCCGCTGCTCGGCGAGGAGCTCCGACAGGTCGTCGGTGCGCAGGAACCGGACCAGTCCCTCGGCGTCGATCTCGACGGTCAGCGCGCCGACCGTCAACCGCCCTTCCCCGTCGCCGAGTTTGACACTGCTCTCGGTGGCAGGCGCCTCGTCGAGGAGCGCGCCCGGCAGCCCTTCGAGCACCGGGCCGCCGAGCCGGGCCCGGACCCGGACGGCGTCCGGGCCCCACGGCTCGACGCGCACGGTCTCCTGGCGGCCGCTCCACTCCAGCGCGCCGTCCCGCTCGCGCAGGATGCCGACGGTGGGGGACGACTGCGCGAGGCTGACCGCGCTGTGACCGGGCTGGTGTGCGGCGGGCTGGTTCACGTGGGTGCTCCTTTGAAGGAGTGCGGGGCCGGCGTGCGGGTGGAGCCGGACAGGGCGGTGCCGTGAGCGGGGCGTGGGGGCCGGTGGAAGCGGAGGCGGAGGGGCGGCGGAGGGGCAGCCCGGAAGCGGGACGTGACGGAAGCGGGACGCGACGGAGGCGGGGGAGGGCGGTCGGGTCAGGAGACGGCGGCCGGGGCGGGCCCCGTACTGGTCCGTACCGTCAGCTCGGGTGCGATCAGCACGACGTCGTCGCTGCCGTGCCCGTCCAGCTTGGCGACCAGGTGCTCGACCGCGCGCCGGCCCATCTCCTGGGCCGGGATGGCGACGGAGGTCAGCCGCACCGACGCCTGCTGCGCGACCTGGTCGGGGCAGATCGCGACCACCGACACGTCCTCGGGGACGGCGCGGCCCTGCTGGCGCAGCAGGGCGAGCAGCGGTTCGACCGCCGACTCGTTCTGCACGACGAACCCGGTGGTGCCGGGGCGTTCGTCGAGGACGCGGTTGAGGGTGACGGCCATCGCGTCGTACCCGCCCTCGCACGGCCGGTGCAGCAGCCGCACCCCCGACTCCCGGGCGCGGGAACGGAGTCCGTCCAGGGTGCGCTCGGCGAAGCCGGTGTGCCGCTCGTAGACTGCGGGGGCCTCGCCGATGACAGCGATGTCACGGTGGCCGAGCGTCGCCAGGTGCTCGACGCACAGCGCGCCGGTCGCCCGGAAGTCGAGGTCGACGCAGGTCAGGCCGCTGGTGTCGGCGGGCAGCCCGATCAGCACGGACGGCTGGTCGGTGCCGCGCAGCAGCGGCAGCCGCTCGTCGTCCAGTTCGACGTCCATCAGGATCATCGCGTCGGCGAGCCCGCTGCCGGTGACGCGGCGCACGGCGTCGGGGCCCTCCTCGCCGGTGAGCAGCAGCACGTCGTACCCGTGGGTGCGGGCGGTGGTGGCCACCGCGATGGCGATCTCCATCATCACCGGCACGTACATGTCGGTGCGCAGCGGGATCATCAGCGCGATGATGTTCGACTTGCTGCTGGCCAGCGCGCGGGCGCCCGCGTTCGGGTGGTAGCCGAGGTGGCGGATGCTCTGCTCGACCCGCTGCCGGGTGGTCGCGGAGATGGACCGCTTGCCGCTGAGGACATAGCTCACCGTGCTCGCCGAGACTCCGGCGTGCTGGGCGACCTCGGCGAGGGTGACCATCCAGCTCTCCAAGCTTTGTGAAGCGCTTCGACAGTGCGCAGTGCGAACAAGGGTGGGTGGGGGTGGTTCGACAGTAGCCGCACCGCGAGTAGGTGTCCATAGGTTGTCGAAGCGCTTCGACAGCTTTTCTCCTACGGCCGTTCCGCACCGTCGGGGCGGCGCCCTGGCGGTGTCGGAACCGGGGCCCGTACCCGAACCGTCCCCCCGGAAGGACCCCCGGCGCAACACCGCGGACCGGCTCCGTCGCGACGGCGATCCGACCCCTCCATGACGAGGGTGATCCGGACCGTCCGTCACGGCGGTGATCCGCCCCTTCGTGACGAGGGTGGTCCACCCCTTCGTGACGAGGGTGATCCGACCCCGCCGGCGGGACGGTGACCGGGCCCGCCGGCGGAACCTCGGCCCCACCGTCCGTGCACTCGTCCGGCGCAAGGTCGCCCGGCGGCGAAAACGCACCTCAGGTACCGCGCCCGGCACCGGGTTCCGCCGGGGTTCGGGCCCTCGGGACGCCGGGGCGCACCGGCCGGGATCGGACCGACGGCCGCGCGAGGGGTGGTGGGGGCGCCCGGGATCCGGTACATACGATCGGGTAGCACCCGTCGGTAACCATACGGCCCCAAGATCCCGATTCGCGGCGAGGTGAGCCTCATGTCCGCTCCACCCACCCACTCCTCCCGGCCGGCTGTCACTGAACGTGAGGCCCGTCAGGTGGCCGAGGCCGCCCGGGAACAGGACTGGCGAAAGCCCAGCTTCGCCAAGGAACTGTTCCTCGGGCGCTTCCGCCTGGACCTCATCCACCCCCACCCGCTGCCGGCCGACCAGGACTCCCGGCGCGGCGAGGAGTTCCTCGCCGTACTGCGCGAGTTCTGCGAGACGAAGATCGACGCGGCCCGGATCGAACGCGACGCGCAGATCCCCGACGAGGTGATCGACGGGCTCAAGGAGCTCGGCGCCCTCGGCATGAAGATCGACACCAAGTACGGCGGCCTCGGCCTCACCCAGGTCTACTACAACAAAGCGCTCGCCCTGGTCGGCTCGGCCAGCCCGGCGATCGGCGCGCTGCTGTCCGCCCATCAGTCGATCGGCGTACCGCAGCCGCTGAAGATGTTCGGCACCCAGGAGCAGAAGGACCGTTTCCTGCCGCGCTGCGCACGGACCGACATCTCGGCGTTCCTGCTCACCGAGCCGGACGTCGGCTCGGACCCGGCGCGGCTGGCCACCAGCGCGGTCCCGGAGGGGGACGACTACGTCCTCGACGGGGTGAAGCTGTGGACCACCAACGGCGTGGTCGCCGACCTCCTCGTGGTGATGGCGCGGGTCCCGAAGTCCGAGGGCCACAAGGGCGGCATCACCGCGTTCGTCGTGGAGGCCGGCTCCGAGGGCGTCACGGTCGAGCACCGCAACGCCTTCATGGGCCTGCGCGGCCTGGAGAACGGCGTCACCCGCTTCCACCGGGTCCGCGTCCCCGCCGCGAACCGGATCGGCCCCGAGGGCGCCGGCCTGAAGATCGCGCTCACCACCCTCAACACCGGCCGGCTGTCGCTGCCCGCGATGTGCGTGGGCGCAGGCAAGTGGTGCCTGAAGATCGCCCGCGAATGGTCGGCGGCGCGCGAGCAGTGGGGCAAGCCGGTGGCCTTCCACGAGGCGGTCGGCGCGAAGATCAGCTTCATCGCGGCCACGACGTTCGCCCTGGAGGCCGTCGTCGACCTGTCGAGCCAGATGGCCGACGAGGACCGCAACGACATCCGCATCGAGGCCGCCCTCGCCAAGCTCTACGGCTCCGAGATGGCCTGTCTGATGGCCGACGAACTGGTCCAGATCCGCGGCGGCCGCGGCTTCGAGACGGCCGCCTCCCTCGCCGCCCGCGGCGAACGCGCGGTCCCCGCCGAGCAGATCCTGCGCGACCTGCGGATCAACCGCATCTTCGAGGGCTCCACCGAGATCATGCACCTGCTGATCGCCCGAGAGGCGGTCGACGCCCACCTGTCCGTGGCCGGTGACCTCATCGACCCCGACAAGTCCCTGTCGGACAAGGCGAAGGCGGGCGCCAACGCGGGCGTCTTCTACGCCAAGTGGCTGCCGAAACTCGTCACCGGACCGGGTCAGCTCCCGCGCTCCTACGGCGAGTTCAGGCACGGCGTCGACCTGTCGGGGCATCTTCGCTACGTCGAACGCACCTCCCGCAAGCTGGCCCGCTCCACCTTCTACGCCATGTCCCGCTGGCAGGGCCGGATGGAGACCAAGCAGGGCTTCCTCGGCCGGGTCGTGGACATCGGCGCGGAGCTGTTCGCGATGAGCGCGGCCTGCGTACGGGCCGAGCTCCTGCGCGACCAGGGCGACCACGGCCGCGAGGCCTACCAGCTGGCCGACGCCTTCTGCCGCCAGTCCCGCATCCGCGTCGAGGAACTCTTCGGCCGGCTGTGGAGCAACACCGACGACCTCGACCGCAAGGTCGTCAAGGGCGTCATGGCGGGCACCTACGAGTGGCTGGAGCAGGGGGTCGTCGACCCCTCGGGCGAGGGCCCGTGGATCGCCGACGCCACCCCGGGACCCAGCGAACGGGAGAACGTACGTCGCCCCATCCGCTGACCTCCACCCACGTCCGGGCCCCGCGCCGCCGCACCGGCACGGGGCCCGGCCGGGTACGGACCGGTGCCCCCGGCAGTCCTGACCTCAGACGCGCGCGGCGGCGGTCAGCCCCCGGGTCCTGACCGCGGCCTTCGGACGTGGCGGACCCGACGGTCCCCGCGAGCCCTGGCAGGCGACGCGCGGCGGCCGTCAGTCCGCGCGGGTCCTGTCCGCCGGACCCGCGCGGACTGACGGCCCCCGCCGTAAGCCCTGCCCGACGGCCGCCCGACTCGCCCCCGGTGGCCGACCCGCCCCCGGTGGCCGGTCCGGCCCGGCGGCCCTGACCCTCGGACCCCGGCGGTCGCCCGCTCCCGCGGTCCGGCGGCCACACCGCGCCCCCGTCCGGCGGCTGCCCCCCGGTCCGGCGGCTGCCCCCCCGGTCCGGCGGCTGCCCGCCCCCCGGTCCGGCGACTGCCCGACCCCCCGTCCGGCGGCCGACGGACCCGCCGTCCTCACTCGTCCTTCACCCCGCCTTCACAAGGGCGGATTCCGCTGCATTCGATTCCATCCGGGGCCGAGACGAGACAAGACACCCGCCCGAGGGACGTGCTGTCCGTCCGGGCGCCCGTTGCGGCCACAATGGGGGGATGAGCGACAGCCCAGCCCCCCTCGCCGACCCGCACCTCGTCTACGATCCCGTGGCGGGCGGCGGCCCGAAGGACGTGGTGATCCTCGGTTCCACCGGCTCGATCGGCACCCAGGCCATCGACCTCGTCCTGCGCAACCCGGACCGGTTCCGGGTCACCGGACTCTCCGCCAACGGCGGACGGGTCGCCCTGCTCGCCGAGCAGGCGCACCGGCTGCGGGCGCGGACCGTGGCCGTGGCCCGCGAGGACGTCGTACCGGAACTGCGCGAGGCGCTCGCCGCGCGGTACGGCACGGCCGAGCCGCTCCCCGAGATCCTCGCCGGAGCCGGCGCCGCCACCGAGCTGGCCGGCTCCGACTGCCACACCGTGCTCAACGGCATCACCGGCTCCATCGGTCTCGCCCCGACCCTCGCCGCCCTGGAGGCGGGCCGCACTCTCGCGCTCGCCAACAAGGAATCGCTCATCGTCGGCGGGCCGCTGGTCAAGGCCCTCGCCGAGCCGGGGCAGATCATCCCGGTCGACTCCGAGCACGCCGCCCTCTTCCAGGCGCTGGCGGCAGGCACCCGCGCGGACGTCCGCAAACTCGTCGTCACCGCCTCCGGCGGCCCCTTCCGCGGCCGTACAAAGGAGGAACTGGCGCACGTCACCGTCAAGGACGCCCTCGCGCACCCCACCTGGGCGATGGGCCCGGTCATCACGATCAACTCCGCGACCCTGGTCAACAAGGGCCTGGAAGTCATCGAGGCGCACCTCCTCTACGACATTCCCTTCGATCGCATTGAGGTCGTCGTGCACCCGCAGTCGTATGTCCACTCGATGGTTGAGTTCACGGACGGATCGACACTGGCCCAGGCGACGCCCCCCGACATGCGGGGGCCGATCGCCATCGGTCTCGGCTGGCCGGAGCGCGTCCCGGACGCGGCCCCCGCCTTCGACTGGAGCACGGCGTCCACCTGGGAGTTCTTCCCCCTCGACGGGGACGCCTTCCCCTCGGTGGGACTCGCCCGGCACGTCGGACAGCTCGCGGGCACGGCTCCCGCGGTGTTCAATGCGGCCAACGAGGAGTGCGTCGAGGCCTTCCGGTCCGGCGCACTGCCGTTCAACGGCATCATGGAGACCGTGACGAGGGTGGTGGAGGAGCACGGCGCCCCGGAGAGGGGAACCCCGCTCACCGTCGCGGACGTCCTCGACGCGGAGACCTGGGCACGCGCCCGGGCAAGGGAACTGACGACACAAACGGCTACGGCGGAGGCCCGTGCATGACGACCCTGATGTTCATCCTCGGCATAGTCGTCTTCGCGTTCGGCCTGCTGGTCTCGATCGCGTGGCACGAGCTGGGGCACCTGTCCACGGCCAAGCTCTTCGGCATCCGCGTACCGCAGTACATGGTCGGTTTCGGCCCGACCATCTGGTCACGCAGGAAGGGCGAGACCGAGTACGGGGTCAAGGCCGTCCCGTTCGGCGGCTACATCCGGATGATCGGCATGTTCCCGCCCGGCCCCGACGGACGGCTCGAAGCGCGCTCCACCTCGCCCTGGCGCGGCATGATCGAGGACGCCCGCTCGGCCGCGTTCGAGGAGGTCAAGGAGGGTGACGAGACCCGCCTCTTCTACACGCGCAAGCCGTGGAAGCGGGTCATCGTGATGTTCGCGGGCCCCTTCATGAACCTGATCCTCGCGGTGGGCCTGTTCTTCACCGTCCTGATGGGCTTCGGCATCCAGCAGCAGACCACCAGCGTCGCCTCCGTCTCCCCGTGCGTCATCGCGCAGAGCGAGAACCGCGACACCTGCAAGAAGAGCGACCCGCCCTCCCCGGCCGCGGCGGCGGGGCTCGAGCGGGACGACCGGATCGTCGCGTTCGGCGGGGTGCGCACCGACGACTGGAACAAGCTCTCCGACCTGATCCGGGTCAGCGCCGGCAAGGACGTGGCGATCGTCGTCGACCGCAAGGGCCAGGAGGTGACCCTGCACGCGAAGATCGCCACCAACCGGGTCGCCAAGAAGGACTCCGGCGGGGCGTACGTCCAGGGGCAGTACGTCGAGGCCGGCTTCCTCGGCTTCAGCTCGGCCACCGGCGTCGTCAAGCAGGACTTCGGTCAGTCCGTGACCTGGATGGGCGACCGGGTCGGCGACGCCGTCGACTCCCTCGCGGCACTGCCCTCGAAGGTGCCCGCCCTGTGGAACGCGGCCTTCGGCGACGGCCCGCGCGAGCCCGACTCCCCGATGGGTATCGTCGGCGCGGCCCGGGTGGGCGGCGAGATCGCCACCCTCGACATCCCGGCCTCGCAGCAGCTCGCCATGTTCGTCATGCTGCTCGGCGGCTTCAACCTGTCCCTGTTCCTCTTCAACATGCTCCCGCTGCTCCCGCTCGACGGCGGACACATCGCGGGCGCCCTGTGGGAGTCGCTGCGCCGCAGCGCGGCGAAGGTGATGCGCCGGCCGGACCCCGGTCCGTTCGACGTGGCGAAGCTGATGCCGGTGGCCTACGTGGTGGCCGGGGTCTTCGTCTGCTTCACCCTGCTCGTGCTGATCGCGGACGTGGTCAACCCGGTGCGCATCTCCTAGTCACCGCCCGTTCACGGCGGCCCGGAACGGCGTTTTCCGGGCCGCCTCCCATCGAGTGGGTTTACGGGCGGGATGTGCTCCGGCCTCGGGGCGTGCCGTAATCTCGAAGTCTGGAGCCCGCTGCTGACGGGACCGGACCTTGATCCACGACTTGGGGTTGCACAGCAGATGACTGCGATTTCTCTCGGCATGCCGTCCGTTCCGACCCGGCTCGCCGAGCGCCGCAAGAGCCGGCAGATCCAGGTCGGATCCGTCGCGGTGGGCGGCGACGCGCCCGTGTCGGTGCAGTCGATGACCACGACACGTACGTCGGACATCGGCGCGACCCTCCAGCAGATCGCCGAACTGACGGCCTCCGGCTGCCAGATCGTCCGCGTGGCCTGCCCCACCCAGGACGACGCCGACGCCCTCGCGACCATCGCCCGCAAGTCCCAGATCCCCGTCATCGCGGACATCCACTTCCAGCCGAAGTACGTCTTCGCGGCCATCGAGGCCGGCTGCGCCGCGGTGCGGGTGAACCCCGGCAACATCAAGCAGTTCGACGACAAGGTCAAGGAGATCGCCCGGGCCGCGAAGGACCACGGCACCCCGATCCGCATCGGGGTCAACGCCGGTTCCCTGGACCAGCGGCTGCTGAAGAAGTACGGCAGGGCGACGCCCGAGGCGCTCGCCGAGTCCGCGCTGTGGGAGGCGTCCCTCTTCGAGGAGCACGACTTCCGGGACATCAAGATCTCGGTCAAGCACAACGACCCGGTCGTGATGGTCGAGGCGTACCGCCAGCTCGCCGCCCAGTGCGACTACCCGCTGCACCTCGGCGTCACCGAGGCCGGGCCGGCCTTCCAGGGCACCATCAAGTCGGCGGTCGCCTTCGGCGCGCTGCTCTCCCAGGGCATCGGCGACACCATCCGGGTCTCCCTGTCGGCGCCTCCCGTGGAGGAGGTCAAGGTCGGCAACCAGATCCTGGAGTCGCTGAACCTCAGGCAGCGCGGCCTGGAGATCGTCTCCTGCCCGTCCTGCGGCCGCGCCCAGGTCGACGTGTACAAGCTGGCCGAAGAGGTCACCGCCGGTCTGACCGGCATGGAGGTCCCGCTGCGCGTCGCCGTCATGGGCTGCGTCGTCAACGGACCCGGCGAGGCCCGCGAGGCCGACCTCGGTGTCGCCTCCGGCAACGGCAAGGGCCAGATCTTCGTCAAGGGCGAGGTCATCAAGACCGTCCCCGAGTCGAAGATCGTGGAGACCCTCATCGAGGAGGCCATGAAGCTGGCCGAACAGATGGAGGCGGCCGGCGTCGCCTCCGGCGAGCCGGAGATCTCGGTCAAGGGCTGACAGCCGCCCGGGGCGGCGAATATTCGATCGCCGCCCCCTCATGACCGCGTTAGCGTGGCGCGATGTCCGCACTGCGCACCGAGCGCCTCGTCCTCCGCCCCTGGCGGGACTCCGACCTCGCCCCCTGGGCCGCCCTGAACGCCGACCCCGAGGTCCGGGAGCACTTCCCCGGACTCCTCACGGCCGAGCAGAGCGCCGCGTCCGTCGCCGCCTTCCAGGCCGACCTCGACCGGCGCGGCTGGGGCTGGTGGGCCGTAGAAGTGACCGGTACCGGCGAGTTCGTCGGGTTCGCCGGCCTCGACCCCGTCGAGGACGGCATGCCCTTCACGGGGATCGAGGCCGGCTGGCGGCTGTCCCGCGCGGCCTGGGGCCACGGCTACGCCACCGAAGCGGCCCGCGCCGCCGTCGAGTTCGGCTTCACGACGCTCGGCCTCCCCGAGATCCTCGCCGTGATCACGGCCGCCAACCTCCGCTCCCAGGCGGTGATGCGCCGCCTGGGCATGACCCACGACCCGGCCGAGAACTTCGACGACCCCGACGCGCCCGAGGGACCCCTGCGCCCCAGCGTGGTGTTCCGCCTCCGCCCCGAGAGCCCGACCGTCCGTCAGACGTGACGCATCCACACGTTGGGCTCGTGGTAGACGCCCGTGTCGGCGTCGCGGTCGACCCGCAGCACACTCAGGCCGTCCGGGATCACATAATCGCCGGACTCGGGAAGGGCCAGCCCCGTCCATTCCTCCCACTCGGCGACCGTGCCCGTCATCGTCTGGGAGGCCGGCGCCGCCGCCAGGATCTCCGCGCCGAGACGCTCATGGGTCCGGATCCACGGGTCGAGGGCCGCACCGTTGGACCGGCGCCAGCGCATGAAGGAATCGATCGGCGTCAACGGGTACCGCGTCTTCGTCGTCGGCCGCACCGGGGCGAGGACCCGGCTCAGGCCCGCCGCCAGACCGGTGTCCCGCAGCGTCGACAGCGTTCGGCCCGCCAGCCCACGGCCCTTGAGCGACGGAGTGACGATCGCGCCGCAGATCACCAAGGTGTCGGGCTCGACCCCCTGCTCCCGGCCCTCGACGGCCCTGACCAGGGTGTCGCTGTATCCCGACGGCAGCGTGCCAACCTGCCCGTCCCAGCAGATGGGCACTCCCCACCCTCCGGCGACCGGCACGCCCGCCTCGTCCAGCAGCATGAGGTCCAGCTCGCCGAACCACTCCCTGACCCGGCCTATGTACTGCTTGCCCAGCCGATCGGCGGTGATGAACCGCGGAAAGCCCTCACTGAACAGCTCGGCCATCTGCTCCTTCGGCCACGTCCGCGCGTCGGTTCTCTCGGTCTGCAAGATCATGGGCCGATCCTGGCACGAGGCCGTCCCGTGGGGCGGCGTGGCACATTTTCGGCGGGTACAGTGCGGAGATCCGTAGACCTTAGGGTGAGGCCCCGTACGTGTTGACCCAGACCACCTCCCGGGTTCTCGAGCCGAGTGACCTGGACGCCGCGCTCGCCGTCCTCGACCGTGAGCCCGTCGCGAACGCCTTCGTGACCTCCCGGGTGCGGATCGCCGGCCTGGACCCCTGGCGGCTCGGCGGCGAGATGTGGGGCTGGTACGAGGGCGGCATGCTCACGTCCCTGTGCTACGCGGGCGCCAACCTGGTCCCGATCTGCGCCACTCCGCGGGCCGTCCGCGCGTTCGCCGACCGGGCCCGCCGGGCCGGCCGCCGCTGCTCCTCCGTCGTCGGCCCCGCCGAGCCCACCGCCGAGCTGTGGCGGCTGCTCGAACCCAGCTGGGGCCCGGCCCGCGAGGTCCGCGCGCACCAGCCGCTCATGGTCACCGACCGCCTGTCCACGACCGTCGACCCCGATCCGTACGTCCGCCGCATCCGCAAGGACGAGATCGACACGATCATGCCGGCCTGCGTGGCGATGTTCACCGAGGAGGTCGGGGTCTCCCCGCTCGCCGGGGACGGCGGCCTGCTGTACCAGGCCAGGGTCGCCGAACTCGTCGCCGCCGGCCGCTCCTTCGCCCGTCTGGGCCCCGACGGCCGGGTCGTCTTCAAGGCCGAGATCGGCGCCGCCACCGACCGCGCCTGCCAGATCCAGGGCGTGTGGGTGGCCCCGGAGTACCGGGGCAGGGGAGTGGCGGCGCCCGGCATGGCGGCGGTGCTCCGCCACGCGCTGGCGGACGTCGCCCCGTTGGTGAGCCTGTACGTGAACGACTTCAACACCCCCGCGCGACGGACGTACCGGAGGGTGGGCTTCCGCGAGGTGGGCGAGTTCATGAGCGTTCTCTTCTGAATTCCGTGGCCGAACGACAACCCGTGAGCCCCTGTACTCTCCCCACATGCGATTTTCCGGTCACGGACCCCGCCACCCCGACGACGTCGTGATCGGTCCCCTCGACCTCTCCGCACACGTCGACGAGGCCCTCGCGGTCCAGGCGGTGGCTTTCGGTCTCGGCGCCGACGAGGTCGCCGTACGCCGCCAGATCGTGCTGCGCCACATGACCTATCCCGGCGCCCGCGCACTCGGCGCCACCCTCGCCGGACGTCTCGTCGGCTTCGTCTACGGCATGCCCAACGACCGCTCCCACTGGTGGTCCACCGTCGTGGAGCCCTACCTCCGCGCCCAGGGCCACGACGGCTGGCTGGACGGCTCCTTCGTGATCACCGAGCTGCACGTCCATCCGCACTACCAGAACCGGGGTCTCGGCCGTTCCCTGATCACCTCGATCACGGACACCGCCACCGAACCGCGCTCGATCCTCTCCGCGATCGACACCGTCAGCCCGGCCCGCGGCCTCTACCACTCCCTCGGCTACGAGGACCTCGCCCGCCAGGTCCTCTTCCCCAGCGCCCCCAAGCCGTACGCCGTGATGGGGGCCCCGCTCCCGCTGCGCCGCCGATAACGGATTTCCACGCTCCCGCACCGCCCGGCTAACCTCCTGCCATCACCCTCACGCAGCAGGAGTACGAGAATCATGGCGAACGCACCGGTCCAGCGCATGTCCCAGTTGTTGGCGAAGACGCTGCGCGACGACCCGGCGGACGCCGAGGTCCTCAGTCACAAGCTGCTCGTCCGCGCCGGCTACGTCCGCCGTACCGCGGCCGGCGTCTGGTCCTGGCTGCCCCTCGGCCGGAAGGTCCTCGCCAACGTGGAGCGGATCGTCCGTGAGGAGATGGACGCGATCGGCGCCCAGGAGGTGCTGCTGCCCGCGCTGCTGCCGCGCGAGCCCTACGAGGCGACCGGCCGCTGGGAGGAGTACGGCGCCGAGCTGTTCCGCCTCCAGGACCGCAAGGGCGGCGACTACCTGCTCGGCCCCACGCACGAGGAGATCTTCACGCTGATCGTGAAGGACCAGGCGTCCTCCTACAAGGACCTGCCGGTCATCCTCTACCAGATCCAGACCAAGTTCCGTGACGAGGCCCGCCCCCGCGCCGGCATCCTGCGCGGCCGCGAGTTCCTCATGAAGGACTCCTACTCCTTCGACACCGAGGACGAGGGCCTCGCCAAGTCGTACGCCCTGCACCGCCAGGCCTACCAGCGGGTCTTCGAGCGCCTCGGCCTCGACTACCGCATCTGCGCCGCGACCGCGGGCGCGATGGGCGGCTCCAAGTCGGAGGAGTTCCTCGCCCCCGCCGAGGCCGGCGAGGACACCTTCGCGGACTGCCCGAACTGCGACTTCGCGGCCAACACCGAGGCGGTCACCTACGAGCTGAAGCCGGTCGACGGCTCCGCCGTGCCCGCGGCCGAGGAGATCCCGACCCCCGACACCCCCACCATCGAGACCCTCGCCGCCTCCCTCGGGGTACCGGCCTCCGCCACCCTGAAGAACCTGCTCGTGAAGGTCGACGGCGAGATCGTGGCCGTGGGCGTCCCCGGTGACCGCGAGGTCGACCTGGGCAAGGTCGAGGCGCACTTCGCGCCGGCCACCGTCGAACTGGTCACCGCAGAGGACTTCGTGGGCCGCCCGGACCTGGTCCGCGGCTACGTCGGCCCGCAGGGCCTGGAGAAGGTCCGCTACATCGCCGACCCGCGGGTGGCCCCCGGCACGGCGTGGATCACCGGCGCCAACAAGGAGCACACACACGCGAGGAACGTGGTCGCGGGCCGTGACTTCGAGGTCGGCGAGTACGTCGACGTCGTGGTCGTCGAGGAGGGCGACCCCTGCCCCAGGTGCGGCACCGGCCTCACGCTGGACCGCGCCATCGAGATCGGCCACATCTTCCAGCTGGGCCGCAAGTACGCCGACGCCCTCAAGCTCGACGTCCTCGGCCAGAACGGCAAGCCGGTCCGCGTCACCATGGGCTCCTACGGCATCGGCGTCTCCCGCGCGGTCGCGGCGCTCGCCGAGCAGACCGCCGACGACAAGGGACTCGTCTGGTCCAAGGAGGTCGCCCCGGCCGATGTGCACGTCGTGGCCGCCGGCAAGGCCCTGCAGACCGAACTGGCCCTCGACGTCTCCCAGAAGCTGGCGGCGGCCGGCGTCCGCGTCCTGGTGGACGACCGCCCCGGCGTCTCCCCGGGCGTGAAGTTCACCGACTCCGAGCTGATCGGCGTCCCCCAGATCCTGGTCGCCGGACGGCGTGCCGCCGAGGGCGTCCTGGAACTCAAGGACCGCAAGACCGGCGAGCGCGAGGAGCTCACGGTGGACGAGGCGATCGCCCGCCTGACGGCGTGACGCAAACCGATCTCTCAGGAGGTTCTGCGGACGCCCGTGGGCGCCTCACAGACTTCTCTCAGGCCGTTCCCCGACCGTAGGGCGTGACACGGAGTCACTACGGAGGGGAACGGTCATGGCAACCCCGCATGTCCGCCCTGCTGCTCGGTGGCTACCACGGCGCCTGGGTCCCGGCCGCAGAGGCGGCCCGGCTCCGGCTCGACGCCACCACCATGGGCGCCGGCGTCCTGGCCGTACTGCCGCCGGCCGCTGCGGGGTCGCCGAGACCGCCCGCGTGGTGCGCCACCTGGCCCTCCAGCCGGCCGGCCAGTGCGGGCCGTGCCTGAACGGGCTGCCCCGCGTCGCCGCCGGTCTGCGGACCCTGGCCGCCCCCGGGCCGCAGGGCACGGTCCGCGCCGACCTCGCCCGCCGGGCGGGCCTGGTGGAGGGCTGCGGTGCCTGTCACCACCCCGACGGCACGGTCCGCCTGGTCCGCAGCGCCCTGACCACCTTCGCGGGCGAACTGGACGCCCACGCACGGGGGTTGTGCACGGCGACCGGCACCGCCCCCTGCTGCCCGTCCCCGGAGGAGCACTGACGGGAACAGCGCGTCGACATCGACTGGACCGCCCGCCAGGCCCACGGCCTGTGCGCGGAGCTGCTCCCCGAGCGGATCGCGCTCGACGAGTGGGGCTACCCGCTTCTCGACGGCGCCCCCGTGCCCGCGCGGATCGCGAGGCGGGCCCGGCAGGCCGCCGCCGACTGCCCGGTGCTGGCCCTACGGCTCAGTCCGGCCAGGGAGATTCGGCCCCATGTCACCCCGCCCTGGCCGGGGTGACGCAGGGCCGGAGTTCGTGCGGCAGTTCGACCCGCATCCCGCAGAAGCAGTGCAGGACGTCGCCCTGTGACACAGGGGCTCCCAGATCGATCATCAGGATGTCCCGCACTTCCTGGAGCGCGTCACGGACACGGAAGCCTCTGGCGACGCGGATGCTCACCTCGTCGGGGTCCCAGACCGCGATGGCCGGCAGCTCGTCCGCCATGGAAATGTGGATGCACACGACTGTCTCCCCAGGGATGCACAACTGCACGGTGTGATCCGCTCCGGGAGGTCAGCGGCTGACTGATGGTACCGATGGCGGTGGGGCTCGTGAGGCGTTTCGTCATATTCCTCCGCCGCTCCCGGTACTCCGTCGTGCCCGGCGGTCGATCGGTGCGGTGAGTGGCGGACCGGGTCGGCGCGGCTGACCTCAGGTGATGCGGCTGACCTGCAGCATCATCTCGGCGTCCTTCAGCAGCGCGCGCTGACGTGCCTCCGGCAATTGCCGGTACAGCTTGAGGAGCCGGGCCTCGCGTTCGTCGCCGCTGGGGCCGGGCACGGGGCGGCCGACGGCCTCGAAGAACTCTCTCGGTGTCGTCCGCACGCCCCAGCGCCGGAACACCTCGACCATGGACCGCAGCTTCTCCGGGTCGATGCGGGAGGTGCCGCGGGTCCGGTTCATCCAGGCGTTCAGTGTCGGGTACGAGATACCGGATTCCGCCGCCAGGTCCTTCTGTGTCCGTCCCGGAACCTGGGCCAGGAGGCGTTCGAGCAGAGTCACCAGGTCGACGTCCCGGCGCGGGGGATCATGGCCGGTATCGGTGTCTCCTGGGGGGCTCTGCTGGTTCGTCACGCCTCAGAGGATCTGCCATCGGTATCTACAAGCGCAAGTAGATCGCAGACCAGTCGTGGTGGCGTCGGGTGCACGCCGGGGCACTGGGGCGGTGAGGGCACGATCGCACGCCCCCGGCGTTCCGGGCGCCACGCCGCCTTTCTGGCGCTCCGTAGGCGGCTTGACACTGTATGCATCTACGTGAAGACTGCAGATTACTCCGGCAGGGACACCGCGACCCCCGAGGTGAGGGGCGGTGATTCGTGCTTCGGGAATCTACATCTACATGAATATTGAAGATGTGGGCGAAGGTCCTCGTACCGCAGAACGACATCGACGGGAGAAACCGATCGTGTCCGTACCGCACACCGTTTCCACCGCTCCGGACGGTCCGGAACCCGAGCTCGTCGCCCGGGCCCGCACAGGCGACCGGGAGGCGTTCGCCGGCCTCTACTACGAGCACTACCGGCTGGTGTACAGCTTCCTGCTGGTCCGCACCCGCGACAGACATCTCGCGGAGGACCTGACCCAGGAGGTGTTCACCCGCGCCCTGCGCCGCATCGACGCCTTCACCTGGCAGGGCACGGCGTTCGCCGCCTGGCTCACCACCATCGCCAAGAACCTCTACCTCGACGAGATCGGCCGCGGCCGCACCCGTCTGGAGACCCCGGTCGCCGAGTTCCGCGACCCGCAGGGTGCCGGCCCCGGACCGGAGTCGCACGCCCTGCGGGAACTGGAGGCCGTCGAGGCCCACGAGACGGTCCGCAGCGTGCTGCACGCGCTCAATGCCCACCAGCGGCACTGCGTGCAACTGCGCTTCCTCGACGAGCTGACGCCGGAGGAGACCGCCCTCGCGATGGGCCGGAGTGTCGGCGCCGTCAAGACGCTGACCTACCGCGCGCTGCAGAAGATGCGCTGGGTGTCCGGGGGGGTGTCCGCGTGAACGGCAACCTTCCGCACGCCGCCGGCGTGATCCGCGCGGTGCTGGAGTCCGTCCGCTCCGAACAGGCGGCCGTCGTCGCGCAGGCGCTGGACATGGCCAGGCTGCTGGTCGACCCCGAGCGCTCCTTCGCCGCGGTGCTGCGCCGCACGGCGGACGGCGGCTGGGCCCGCGTCCCCCGTCCGGTCACCGACCTGGAGCGGCAGGCACTCGCCTGGGACGCCTCCTGCGCACGGGCCAGGAACCTGGCGCGGGACATCGAACGCCATCTGGCGGGCCACGCGGGGCCGTACGGCGTGCGGGTGGACGGCGACCGGGTGCGGGTCGTGCTCCGCGTAGACGGCGCGGCCCAATGGGCGCACTGGCGTGCCTACTTCGGCATCACGTCCGTCGGCAGGCGCACCCGGCCGCACACGGTGACCGCCGAGGGGGAACGCGACGGCGTCCGGGTGACGGTCCTGGCCCGCGGCCCCGCGCCCGCCCCACCCCGCACGCCGGCGGCGCGGCCGTTCCGGCTCGGCACGACGACGTACGACCTGGCCCTCCCGCAACGCGACGCCCACGGTGACGTCTGGTACTTCCACGGCTCCCGCAACCGCGACGGCATGCCCCTGCTCTCGGTCGACGGCCGCCCCGAACGCTGCTCCCTCGCCAACGTGGTGGCCCACCTGGGCCCCCTGGCCCCGTTACGCCCAGCACCCGCGTCCCACCCGCGGGACGAACGCCCCACGCGTGACGGACGTTCGACCGCGCGACCGGGGCCCGGTCACCAGGGTGCGGATCGCCCGGTGCCGGATCGGTCGGTGGCCGATCGGGGGAGGTCCGAACGGTGGGTGTCCGATCGCCCGGTGGCCGGAGGGCGGGGGCCGGAACGTCCGGCGGGCGTCCGGCCGGCGGCCGGCCACGCCTATGCCGATGGTCCGGTGGCCGCGCGCTCGGGGCCTGGACGTCCGCTGACGGCATGGCCGGTGGCCAGTACCCCGAGGCCGGACCGCCCGGTTTCCGGACCACGGGTGACTGCCCGGCCCGTGGCCGACCGCCCGATGACCGCACCGCCGGCGACCGGACAGCCGGTGGCCGCGCAAGGGGTGGCCGAACGCCGGGTCGCCCCGGGCCCGGTGGCCGACAGCCCGAGAGCGGATCATCCTGTGACCGAACACCCGGAACTCGGTTCTCAGGTGCCCGGCGGCCCCACGGCACCGGTCCCCGCAGGAACTCCGACACCGACGCCCGGTGCAACCGTGGCACCGCCCCCCGCAGGCGTCGCGACACGGTTGCCGGGCCCAGCCGCCGTGCCGCTTCCCGTTGCAACCGGCTTGGCGCGCGGAGCAGTTGCAGCGACGTCGACGCCTGGTGCGGCCACGGCACCGGGCTCAGCAGGGACCGCGGCACGGTTGCCGGGCCCAGCTGCCGAGCCACTCCCCGTGCCAACCGCTGTGCCCCGCCCGGCAGTTGCGGCAACACCGACGCCTGGTGCCACCGCGGCCCCGCTCCTCGCAGGGACCGCGGCGCGCCTGCCCGGGCCGGCCGCCGTGCCGCTGCGCGTGGCAACCGCCGTACGGTCCCTCGGGGTTACGGCGACACCGGCGCCCGGAACATCCACCGCCACGCTCCCCGCAGGGACCGCGGCACGGCTGCCCGGCCCGGCCGCCGCCCCGCTCCCCGAACCGACTGCCCCGCCGCCCCCCGCAGGAACCGCCGTGCCGTACCCCGCCGGTGCCGCCGCACCCGCTCCGCCCCCGGCCCGAGCTGCCGGTCCGGACGGTCCTGCCGGGCCGCCCCGATGAGCGCCGGACGGACCGGCGCCGGAGCGGGCACGGGACCCGGGGCGGGCGCCGCACCCGAACTGGGGGCCGGCGCCGGAGAAGGCGCCGCGCTCGGACCGAACCCCGCGCTCGGACCGAACCCCGCGCTCGGACCGAACCCGGCACCCGGACCGAACCCGGCACCCGGACCGAACCCGGCACCCGGACCGAACCCGGCACCCGGACCGAACCCGGCACCCGGACCGAACCCGGCACCCCGACCGAACCCCGCACCCCGACCGAACTCGGCACTTGGGCCGAACCCCGCACCCCGACCGAACTCGGCACTTGGGCCGAACCCCGCACCCCGACCGAACTCGGCACTTGGGCCGAACCCCGCACCCCGACCGAAC